>CAYQMP010000302.1:0-2882 GCA_964418615.1 uncultured Chthoniobacter sp.
GGGGAATCGGCGTGGCGGAGAGCGTGAGGACATCCACCTTGCGGAAATTTTCCTTGAGACGTTCTTTGTGCAGGACGCCGAAGCGCTGTTCCTCGTCGACGATGACCAGACCGAGATTTTTGAAGGCCACGTCCTTGCCGAGCAGGCGGTGCGTGCCGACCACGATGTCCACACTACCGTCGCGCAGTCCGGCCAAGGTCTGCTTTTGCTGCTTCGGCGTGCGGAATCGGCTGAGCAATCCGACCGTCACCGGATAGTCCGACATGCGCTCGCGCAAAGTCTGCCAATGCTGCTGGGCCAGCACGGTGGTCGGCGCGAGGAAGGCGACTTGCTTGCCGCCCATGACCGCTTTGAAGGCCGCGCGGATGGCGACCTCCGTTTTGCCGAAGCCGACGTCGCCGCAGACGAGGCGGTCCATCGGTCTGGTCGATTCCATGTCTTTCTTCGCCTCGGTGATGGCACGGAGTTGGTCGGGGGTTTCGTCGAAGGGAAAAGAGTCCTCGAACTCGCGTTGCCATGTGTTGTCCGGCGGGAACGTGATACCCTCTTCCAGTTCGCGCTCGGCTTGCACGCGCAGGAGTTTCTCGGCGTAGGCGAGGACGGATTTTTCCGCTTTGCTCCGCGCTCGCTGCCAGCGTCCGTCGCCGAGTTCGCTGAGGGCGGGATTTTTGCGTCCGACGCCGACGTAGCGGGAGACTTTCCAACCCTGGTCGAGCGGAACATAAAGTTTCGAGCCGCGCGCGAATTCGAGGGTGAGCACTTCCCCCGCTTCTTCCTGTCCGGGCAGCACCTGCAGTCCGCGGTAGCGCGCGATGCCGTAGTCGAGGTGAACAACGAGATCGTCGGTCTCGAAATCGTCGAAGCGCAGCGTCTGCCGTGCGAGGGCGGCGCGGGCGCGCTGCCAGCCGCCGCGCCGGGCCTCCAGACCGGCGGCGCGACCGAAGAGTTCCGCGTCGGTCAGCAGGGCCAGTTTGGCCTCCGGCAAGGTGAACCCGCGGGTCAGCGTGCCGAAGAGCACGGGCAAATCACGAGGTGCACCCGGCGTCGCCGCCGCCAATTCGCGCAGGCGCGTGGCCTCCCCTTCGTTGGTGCAAACGATGCGCACCGTCCATCCGTCGTCCAGCCACTGCCCGATCTGGCGGAAGAGATCGCGGCGGCGTTGCTCGAGAAGAACGATGTCGCCCGCGGCAAAGTCACCGAGCGGATGGTCGGTGCCGAGGATTTCCAGCTCTCCCTCACCGGCCAAGACCGGACCGGAATGCAGGCGCGCAGCGGCCCCGGGATCTGCGTCCTCGATGGAAAGAAACAACGTTTCCCTCGCAAAATGGTCGCGCACCTTGGCGTCGTCCGTTCCGCTGCCATCGCCGAGCGAGAGTTCGCAGGATTCGAGAGTTTCCACCGAGCGCTGTGAATCCGGGTCGTAGGAACGGATGGATTCGATTTCGTCGCCGAAAAATTCGAGGCGGACGGGTAGCGCAGTTTGCCACGGGAAAACATCGACGATCCCGCCGCGCACCGCGTATTGGCCGCGCTGGGCCGCGGTGGCGACGCGTTCGAAGCCGGCTTGGTCCAACTTGGCCGCGAGCCCGGTAAGCGGGAGGCTTTCGCCGCGTTGCAGGGCGAGGATGTGGCCCGCGAGCTTTTTCCGCGAAGGGGCGGGGTGATCGAGACCTTCGGCTGTGACCACAACGAGCGGCGGTTGGTCGGTGTCGAGTTCGCGCAAAGCGGCGAGCCGCGCGGCGGCGAGTTCGGTGTCGGGGCTCCCCACGCCCGCGGCGGCCAGTTCGAGATCGGGGAGGAGCAAAGCGCGCTCGTTCCAGAAGAGCAGATCGTGGTGGAATTCCTCCTGACGTTTGACGTCCGGGCAGACCACGCAGACGGGACGTTTCAGCTGCGCGGCGAGCCAGGCGGCGAGGAAGGGTTGCGCCGGAGCGGCGGCTCCGCCGGCCACGGCGGGCGAACCCCGGCGGATGGCTTCGAGCCATGACCGCGCGGCGGCGCTGGCGTCGCCGGCGGAAAGCAACTCGTGGTTCATGCCGGACTTCGAAAGTTCTCAGGCGAGGAGGTGGATCGCGATGTCCCCATCGCGATTCTCCAAACGGAATATCGCGCCGGGACGGCGCGATCCACCCGGGCAGAGATCCCACACGTCGTCGGCGGGGACGCCGACGCTACAGATATTGTAGCGGCGCTGTCCCCCGCGCCGAAGCGAACGGAGGCCGTGAAATGTTTCACGCTGTTCTGATCTCACGGGACGATCTTTTCGCGGAGTGCTGCGGTGCGCAAGGTGCGTCCGACGGGTCCGGGGGGGATCGCGCCAAACTGCAGGGGCATTATCCCGAGGCGGCTGTTGGTCAGGAAGAGTTCGGAGACTTCGGCGAGCCGTGCGGCGGGGAATTCCACTTCGCGGACGGGTTGCTGTGCCATGACCCATGCGCGGACGACCCCGGGGCGGACGGCGAGGGAAAGCGCGGGCGTGCAAAGTTCTCCACTGGCCACGAAGAACACATTACCGAAGGCGGCCGAGAGGAGGTGTCCGTCATGATCGGCGAGGAGCGCATGATCGCATCCGGCCCGGGCGGCCTCGCTTTGCGCGGCGCAGTGCATCCAGTAATTGCCGGTTTTGGCGCCATGCGCGAAGGGAGTGACGGGTTGCGGGTGAAGGTGCGCGGTTTGGCTGTCGGGGGTCGGCGTGGATTGCGGCTCGAAGAGGGCGAAGATGCGCGGGTCGGTGACCGGGCTGGTCGGCGAGCCGTCGCCGGCAGTGACATAGAGGCGCAGGACGCCGGTGTCGTCTTTTTCCAATCGAGGCAGCGGCCCGCTGAGGCCAGCGGGCCCTACCGGGATGGAGAGGAGGGTGCGGGCGCTTTCATCAAGGAGCG
>CAYQMP010000303.1:0-2856 GCA_964418615.1 uncultured Chthoniobacter sp.
CGGTTCAGGTCGGGAAAGACATCGACCGGGATGCGGGTCAGGACCCATCCGCCGTAGGCGGCCAGCATGGCCGCCACCGCCACCACCAGCAGGCGGTTGCGCACGGAGAAAGCGATGAGGCGGTCGAACATGGGTTCAGTGCGCGTGATCGTGCGCGTCGGCCTCGCCCGCGGATTCCCCGCCGCCGCTGTATTGCAACTGGTAATGGCCATTGGTCACCACGATGTCCCCGGGCAGGACGCCTTCGACGATTTCCACGCGGTCCCCCGCGACCAATCCGGTGACCACATCCCGCCGCTCGAAATGACGCGGCTCGGTTTCCAGGTAGACGAACTTCGCCCCGAGCCTTCCGAGCACCGCGCGGCGCGGCACGGACACGATCGGCTGCGCTTCGCCTGTTTCGATAAGCATGCGCCCGCGGTAGTTGGGATGCAGTTTGTCCTCCGCGTTGGGCACCAGCGCGTAAATGTGGAAAAACGGACTCCCCTCCGCATGTCCCGGATCGACCCGTTGCACCGTTCCCTCGAAGCGCTCGCCGGGAAACACGTCGAGCAAGAGAATCGCCTTCTGCCCCGAAGCGATGCGGGTCAACTCCGGCGATTGGTAAAAACTCCCGCGCGCCAGCAGCTCACGGTAGTCGCCGGTCTGCATCAAAGTCGTCTCCGAAGTGAAGGGCATCCCGATCACCGCATCCTGATCGAAGATCACGCCGTCGAGCGGCGCTTTGATTTCCTGCGGCGGACTGCCCACCGCGAGCGGCGTGACGCGGAGCAATGGCTGGTCCCGTTTTACGTGGTCGCCGAGCTTGGCGAGGAGCGCGGTGACGCGTCCGGCGAAAGGTGCGGTGATGCGCGCGTGGCGCTCCGGCGGAAGGACAAAGACGGCGGGCACTTCGAGCGTCGGGGCCAACTCCCCGATCGCGGCCTCCTCGGTTTGCAGACGCAGGTTGGCCACCTGCTCCTCGGTCAGCAGGACCGGGCCACCGTGCGCCGCGCCGCCGCCCGGTTCTTCCGGATGATCGTGCCCCGGGCCGGCCCGCAGCGAACTCGCGGCGAGCAGCAGGAGCGGGATGATATGGGATGTTCTCATGGTTTATTTCCTTCGATGCGGGGGTGTTTGCTCCAAATAGGGAGCGGCGATGGACGGATGCGTGCCGGCGACCGCTTCCAATTCGATGAGCGCGAGAGCCAAGTTGCCGAGGATGTCGGCCGATTCGGCGCGCAGGCTGGCATTCTGCGCCCGCACGAGGAGCAGATCGCGTGCTTCCACCCGGCCCTCTTCGAAACCCTTGGCCATGTCCTTCTCCGCGCCGTCGATGACCGGCTGCGTGTCGCGGCCGAAGACCTGCCATTGGTCGTCATAAAGCGCGGCCCGGCGCTGCGCGGCGGCGATGCCGTTGGCCACCTCCAATTCCAAAGCGCGCACCTGCGCCGCACGTTGCTCTTCCGCCGCTTGGTTGGCTTCGATCTCGCCTTTTTTGCGATCCCACACCGGCAAAGGAAGACTGACCTTCACGCCGAGAAAATGTCCCGTGTCGATGCCCGCCGGGGCATCCACCCCGCGGTCCTGCAAATACTCCACGCCCACGCGGATCCCTTCCCATGCGCTCGCCTTGGCCAAACGTGTCTCGGCCCCGGCACGATCCAAAGCGAGCAAGGCGAGTTCGACATCCGGACGATACGAAGGGCGCGTGCGGGACGAACGCGCACGCAGGGTTTCCACCACCGATTCCAATGATTGGGTCAGTTGGAGCGCGGCATCGGACGGCAACCCCAAGGCTGTCTTCAATTCCAAGCGGAGACGCTCCGCCTCGGTCGCGGCCGCGGTGGAAGACGTGAGCCACCGTTGCTCGTCCACCCGTGCCAAAGCCGATTCGGCCAGCGATCCCTGCCCCGCGGCCAAACGCTCCGTGGCCAGCCGTCCCAACTGCCCCGCATCAAGCCGCGCTTGGCGTCCCGCCGCTTCCTTTCGTTGTGCAGCGAGGACCCCCACGTAAAGTTCCTGCACCCGCGCCACGAGCAGGCGTTCATGATTGCGCACCTCGCGCAAAGCCTCGGCCACACCGACCCGGCTCACCTCGCGAGCGATGGATAGCCGGGCGGTCAGCGGCAGGGTCTGATGCAGTCCGATGGTGAATTCCCCCTCGCCGTCCCCGCCGGCGACAAAATCGCTGAAACCCGAGAACTCGACCTCCGGGTTGGGCAGGAGCCCTGCCTGACGCAGCCGCCCCTCCGCCTTCTTCACGGCAAACCGCGCCGCAGCCAGATCGCGATTGCCCATCAGCGCCGCCTGCACGGCACCCTCCAGCGACAAGTCCGCCGCCATGCTCGTGGAAGCGACAAACAATGCACACCCCGCTGCGACCGCCGGTCGCCACCATTTCGTGGCGGGCCGGTGCGTGCGATGCCCTTCCAAAAGATGCTCTGAAGGTAGGGACACGCGGCCCGCGTGTCCGTTGGTCAACGTGCGGACGAGCGGGCCGCTCGTCCCTACCTCGGGAAGCAGAGTGCGAAATATATTGGCAAATAATGTCATAGTCCTGAACACCGGCAGATGTTAGAGCCGCGCCGGTCGGCGGCGTGAGAGGGCAACGCGCAGGTTGCCGTTGAGCCGGAGCATCAGCCCCGGAGACGTCGTCGGGGCACACTTCGCCCCTCGACGGTCAGGACAACTGGGGTGGATGGTCGATCGACGTGGCCCGCGGCAACGCGGACGAGAGAAATTCTGCGGAAACAGTAGCGACGGTCTCCGTGACCGTGAGAACAAAGAGACCGCCTGCCAGCGCCGGGGCGTGGTCATGGGCGGCGCATCCATGGTCGTGACGCGAGCCGCCATCTCCATGGTCTGCGTCGGAGT
>CAYQMP010000304.1:0-2855 GCA_964418615.1 uncultured Chthoniobacter sp.
GCTGGTCCGCGTCTTCACCCTTATCTTCACCGCCGACCTCGTTCTCACCCACGGTTTGCTCTTGGCCATTGCCGGATTCACCATGGTGACGGGCGTGCTCGGTGCGGTGGTCCAGTTCGACTTCCGACGTCTGCTCTCCTTCCACATCGTAAGCCAGATCGGCTACATGGTGCTCGGGCTGGCGCTGTTCACCCCGCTGGCCTTGGCCGGAACGGTTTTCTACCTCTTCCACCACATCGTGGTGAAAGCCAACCTCTTCTTGGCCAGCGGTGTGGCGCACCGTTACTCGGGGACCTTCGACCTGAAAAAACTCGGCGGCTTCTACGCGGCCACGCCGTTTTTCGCCCTGCTCTTTTTCATTCCCGCCATGTCGCTCGGGGGCATCCCGCCGCTCTCGGGATTCTTCGCCAAGTTCGCCATCGTCAAAGCCGGTTTGGCCGGTGACACCATGTTCGGCGGATGGGCCGTGGTCCTCGCCGCGGTGGCCTTGGCCGTGGGGCTGCTCACCCTTTTTTCCATGACCAAAATCTGGGCCGAAGCCTTCTGGAAACGCGCTCCGGAAGGCCACGCGCCGCACCCAGACCGCGTGCCGTGGCGGGATCGTGTCCTGTTGCTCGGACCCATCGCGGCCTTGGCCGTCCTCACGCTGGCCATCGGGTTCTTCCCCGGATTTTTCTTCGCCTTTGCCGAGCGCGCCGCCGCGCAGTTGCTCGACCCGCAGGGCTATATCAATGCCGTGCTCACGCCCGCCCCCTGACCATGTATCCCGCGATCAACATCTTGCTCACCCTCGTTTGGTCCGGCCTGCTCGGCGGGATCACTTTGGAGAACCTCGTTTCCGGGTTCCTTGTCAGCTACCTCATCCTTTATTTCGTCACGCGCGGATTGCGCGGCCACGATCGTTACTTCGGACGCGTGCCGCGGTTGGCCAAATTTGTCGTCTACTACCTTTGGGAATTGCTCAAATCCAACGCCATCATCGCCTACGATGTGCTCACTCCGACTCATCACATGAAGCCTGGAGTGATCGGCATCCCGCTCGAAGCAGAGACCGACCTCGAGATCACCGTGCTGGCCAATCTCATCACCATGACGCCGGGCACACTCAGCCTTGATGTATCGCCCGACCGCAAGACGCTTTACGTGCACGCCATGTATATCAAAGACCCGGAGGCGCTGCGTTTCGATATCAAGGAGAACCTCGAGCGACGGGTGCTCGAATTGCTGCGCTGACGCCATGGAAACGACCCCGCTGCTCATCAACATCGCGTGGCTGGCCGGCGCCGTGCTGGCCGCTGGCATGGTGCTGTCCTTTATCCGCCTCGTGCAGGGTCCCACCCTGGCCGACCGCGTGGTGGCGGTCGATGCCTTGGCCACCATGGCCGTCGGGGCGCTCGTGCTTATCGCGGTGGTTACTGGTCAGGGGTTGCTCCTCGATATCGCCTTGGCCATCGCGCTGGTCGTTTTTCTCGGCACGATTGCCATGGCCATGACCATCGAAAGGGGGATTTTCAAATGACGCTTCTTGTCGCCGCGCTGCTCCTGCTCGGGGCGTCCCTCATGTTCCTCACCGGGCTGGGGCTTTACCGCATGCCGGATATTTTCACCCGCATGCATGCCGCGACGAAGGGTGCATCGCTCGGTGTGGCGCTTCTGCTGCTCGCCGCGGCGTTTGTTTTCCGTGATCCCATGGTCGTGACCAAAGCGCTGGTCACCATTGCCTTTGTTTTCCTGACCGCGCCGGTCGCGGCACACTTGCTCGGCCGGGCGGCCTACGCACGGCGCACGCCGCTTTGGGAGCATTCGGTGATCGACGAGGGTCGCGATCACATCGCGGCCGACGACGGAGCGGATCAGCGCAACAACCAGAACAAATAACCCGCGTAACCGGCGAGCAGGGCGGCGCCTTCCGGACGCGTGATGCGCTGCTGGTGGAAGGCCATCGGCCAGAGGATGAGCGAGAAGGCGGCCATGACCGCGAAGTCGATCAAACCCACGCCGCCGGATTGGAGCGGATGCACGATGGCGGTGAGGCCGAGGATGCCGAGGAGGTTGAAGATGTTGGAGCCGACAATGTTGCCCACGGCGATGTCGGCTTCCTTCTTCACGGCCGCGACGAGCGAGGTGGCCAGTTCCGGTAGGCTGGTGCCAATGGCCACGATAGTCAGACCGATGAGTGCCTCGCTCCAACCGAGGGTGCGTGCGATGATCACCGCGCCATCGACGAGAAAACGGGCCCCGAGCACGAGGAGGACGAGGCCGCCTGCCACCATGAGAATATCGACGGCGAGCCCGCGTTTGGAAATTTTCACCTCTGCGCCGAATTCCGTCCCGAGAGCGTCCGCCGGTTGGCGGCGGGCGAGGCGGATGCTGAAAACGATGTAGGTCACCAACAAGGCGAAGAGCAGGAGGCCTTCGGGCCGACTGATCGCGCCATCAGCCAGAACGAAGAGCGCCACGGCCGTGATGCCGAGCATGATGGGGATATCGACGCGCACGATTTGCGAGTTGGTTGCGATGGGGGTGATCAGGGCGCAGAGGCCGAGGATCAGACCGATATTGCAGATATTGGATCCGACAACATTGCCCACGCTGATGGCACCTTGGCCGTCGAGGGCGGCCTTGAGGCTGACGACCAGTTCGGGCGAACTGGTGCCGAATGCCACGACGGTGAGGCCGACGACGAGCGGGCTCAGTCCGAGCCGCAAAGCGAGCGACGAACTGCCGCGCACGAGGCCCTCGGCTCCGAAGTAGAGGAGCACGAGCCCGAGTAGCAGAAACAGCGAGGCCAAGGTCATGGTGAAGCGCGCGAACCTACATGGCGGGTAGTATCTGATAAAGTAGAAGCGGCGTCC
>CAYQMP010000305.1:0-2831 GCA_964418615.1 uncultured Chthoniobacter sp.
CAGGATTGGCTCGACCCCATCGGCAGCGGCGTTGAGACGCTGGACGGCATGGAAGCGGTGCAGTTGTTTTACGTGATCTCGGGTTTTTATATGCAGCTGATCCTGGCCGGAAAATATTCCAGCGTGGGGCAATTCTACGAGAGCCGCGCCCTGCGCATATTCATGCCCTATTTTTTCGTGCTGCTGTTTGTGCTCGCCGGGAGCGTGCTCAGCGGACTGCTGGCGGGTCACTGGCTGGCGTTGCAACCCTTCACCACGCCGAATGCGTGGGGCGAAAGTCATCCGCTGGCCATCGCTGCCGCGGCGGCGACCAATTTCACGGTCTTCGGACAGGACCTGCTCTTTTTTGTCAGCGGCACCAAAAGCACCCCTCCGCTCTGGCCGTTTTTGGTCATCCCGCCTTCGTGGACGATCGCCCTGGAGCTGACCTTCTATGCGTTGGTTCCTTTTCTCGCGCGCTGGTCCACGCGGTATCTGACCTTGCTCATGACTGCCAGTCTGCTGGCCCGTTTCATCGGGTGCAGTTGGCTCGGTCTGTCGGGCGACCCTTGGCTCTACCGCTTTTTCCCGTTCGAAATTGGACTCTTTGTGGCGGGTATGCTGACCTGCCGCGTCTACCGGCGTTTTTCCGTGCACGGGTTCCCCGCCGTTCCTTACGGGGTGGTCATTGCGGGATTGCTCGTCTCCCTGACGGCTTGGACGTGGTTTTTGCCGGAATGGCCGCGGAAGTGCGCCGATCTTCTGCCCATTTATCTGCTTTATGCCATGATGATTCCGGTCATCGTGCTGGTTTTCGCCGCCACCTCGCGTCACCGGTTCGATCGCGCGCTGGGTGCGCTTTCTTTTCCCATTTACCTCAACCACTTTTTTGTCCTGCAGTTTTTCAAGGCCTACGGTTTCGGCGGTTTGGTTCCCGCGGCCTGGCAAGGCGAGGCCATCATGGCGGTGTCCTTGCTTCTCGCTGTCGCGATGACAGTCTTTTTCCTCGCCCCCTTCGAGCGCTGGAGACACCGGGTGGTGCATGTGCCGGCATGAACGAAGTCTGCATTTTCCTTTCCACTTGCGACCGCTATCGCGCGGTCGCCGAATGGACGGAGTCCCTCATCGGCCGGAACTGGCACAACCATCCGCCGCTGCGCCGCTGGGGGCTGGGCGACGATCACGATTGGATGACGGTCACCCGCGACGGGGTGCTGGCCATGCAGCGGGAAGGTTTCCGCTGGATCTATCTCGTGCTCGACGACCATCCGCCGGTCGGTCCTTGTCAGGCCGACATCCTCAACCGCACGTTGCCGGCTCTGGCGGAAAAGCTGCAGGCGGTGAATATCAGCTTGCTGGGGTGGGGTCAGCGAAGGGGAAGGGAAGGTATACGCTTGCGTCGCGGGTATGGCTCTCTGCTGCGCAACGATCCCGGCTACCGCTGGAAATTTTCGCTGCACCCGGCTTTGTGGTCGGTGGAGAAATTGCTCGAACTTCTCGACATCCGCATCAGCCAGTTCGAACCCATGGCCCGCACACCGTGGAATTTCGAAAGGCACCGTGACGCGGCCGATGGTCCCGTTCCCGCCGAACTGCTCTCCGGGACTTACCGCGTGGACGGACACGCTTTCGCCGTGGGGTCGCGTTGCAAAGACGCTTTGGTGAGGGAGCCCTTGCTGTTTGGTTTCGACGTCTGGCGGTTTTTCCTCCGCATCCTGCGCGGCCAGGAACGGCGCGACGCCTTCGACCGCGACAACCTCTGGCTCTATCACTACTACCGCGGTCCTTATCCGATCCTGTGGAGCGGGGCGGTGCGGGCCGGAAAGCCGAGCCGGGATTTCGAAAATTTCCTCCGCTTCACCGGACGGCGCGCCATGTCGGAAGAGTGGCGCACGGTGCGGGAAAAATTCGCCCCTGCATGCTGACGTTTCTCCGTCAACAGGCACGTCACGGCTGCGCCGCAGTCGGACGCCAAGTCTTTGCCGATGCCGCGATCGCACTCCATCAGCGCCCAGCGACTCAGATGGAGGATCCCACCGTGCACATGCTCGTGTCCTCGCGGACGTGGCATGCCGGACTGCTCGCCGCGGTGGCGTGGGAACATCATACGGGGCGCCGCTGGCGCTTTTTTATTCACGAAGACGGAACAGTGGACGACAAAGCGCGAAACCGGATCCGGGCTGTTCTGCCGGACGTCCGTCTGGTGCCGCGCAGCGAGTCCGACGCCAAACTGGGCACTGTTCTGCGCGACCATCCGCATTGCCTGGCGCAGCGTTCCGAGCACAACCTGTTCCTCAAGTTTTCCGACTTCGCCGCCTTCGCGCCGGGCGAACGTTTCATCGTATTGGATTCGGATGTCATCTTTTTCCGGCCGCCGGCCGAGATTCTTGAGTGGGTGGACGGCGGGAGTGACACCTACCATTACAACGAGGACACCAAGGAAAAGTTCTGCATCCCGCGTCCGTATCTCGAAGAGGCCCTGGGCGTCACGATGTGGCCGCGTTTCAACAGCGGTTTGGTCTTGGTTCCCAAAGCGGCTATCGATTGGGATCTGGCGGAAAAACTTCTCTCGCATTTCGAGCAGACCGCCCACCACCCGCAGTTCTTCGAACAGACGCTCTACGCCCTGATGGGCTCGGCCTGGGGGCGCGGGGGTGCTTTACCGCGGTCCTACGAGATCAGCTGGGGCTATTTCCACCACCGCGGGGCGGTTTGCCGTCACTATGTCGGTGCGTTCAAACACGATCTGCTCTATATAGAGGGCGCTCCGCTTACTCTGGCTGCGATGCTCAAGAAAAGGGCGGGGGCCTGAATCCGACTCCATGGCTTATTTTCGCGACCTCGTTCGTTGC
>CAYQMP010000306.1:0-2821 GCA_964418615.1 uncultured Chthoniobacter sp.
CGGCATCGAACTGCGCGCCGCGCAGAATTTTTACGAGCAGAAGACCGACAACATCATTTGGGCGGCTTCCAAGAACCAGTATTTTGTCAGCATCGTCGCCGTCACCTCCGGTGACTCCGGCACCGCGGTGTGGGCCCGCCGCCTCGATTTGCTCCATGGCGGTGACGCGGAGAAGAAAGTTTTCGGCATCGAGGGGGCGCTGGGTTTGCCCGGTTTCCGTCTCGATCCCGGCCAGACCAAGTCGTGGACCTTCCAGATCTACACGGGGCCGAAAGACCTCGGGCGTCTGTCCAAGCTCGGGCAGGGCGAGCAGGAGGTGATGAATTTCGGGATTTTCAAATGGGTGAGCGAAATCCTGCTCTACTCGATGAACGCCCTCTACGGCCTGCTGGGCAACTTTGCCGCGGCCATCATCGCGCTGACCATCATCATCAAGGCGCTCCTCTGGCCGCTGCAGAACAAGGCGACCAACTCGATGCGCCGCATGGCCGCCCTCTCGCCGAAAATGACCGAGTTGCGGGAGAAATACAAAGACGACCCGACCAAGATGAACCAGGAGCTGATGAAGCTCTACAAGGACTACGGGGTCAATCCGTTCAGCGGCTGCATTCCCATCCTCATCCAGATCCCGATTTTCTTCGGCTTCTACTCGATGCTCGGCACGGCGATCGAGCTGCGCAATTCGTCCTTCCTCTGGGTCCACGATCTGTCCCAGCCCGACACAGTCGGACACATCTTCGGATTCCCGATCAACATCCTGCCCATTTTGATGGCTCTGACCATGCTTTGGCAGATGCACATCACGCCGAAAACGGGCGATGCCGTGCAGCAGCGCATGTTCATGTTCATGCCGCTCATCTTCATCCTTTTCGCCTACAACTTCGCCTCGGCCCTCTCGCTCTATTGGACCACGCAGAACATCATTTCCATCATCCAGCTCTACGCCACGCGGAACAAACCGCTCCCTGTCCTCGAAAAGAAAGCCGTGGCGCAAAAGAAAGCGCTTGAGGGGGGCAAAGGGAAGAAACGAAGATCGGGCCGATGACCCCGAAAGAAACCCTCGACACCATGCTCGGCTACCTCGGGTTTGCCGTGCAGATCGAGGAGCAGCCCAACGAGCACGGGCTCGTCCTGCAGATCTACACCAGTGATGCCGATCTGCTGACCGGCCGCGACGACGAGACGCTGGAGGACATCCAATACCTCCTCAACCGCCTCATCCAAGCTGCCGATCCCAAGGCCCCGCGGGTCACGGTCGACGTCGAGCACCGCCGCGCCATGCGCAACGACCGGTTGGTCGAAAAGATGCGCGCCATTGCCGACCTGGTCAAAGAGCGCGGCAAGCCGCTGCAGACCGAACCGCTCAACGCCTACGACCGCTGGCTGGTGCACCAGGCCTTCAAGGACGATCCTGAGATCCAAAGCTGGAGCCCGGATGACCATGCGCGCATGAAGCGCATCACTTTGCGTCTGCGCAAAAAAGACAACGCCTGACCCGCCCGCCATGCGCAATGTCACTTTGGCGGCCACGCAGATGGCCTGCGGCAAGGACCGCGCGGAGAGTCTCGACCGCGCGGAAAAACTGATCCGGCAAGCCGCGGCGCGGGGCGCGAACATCATCCTCATCCAAGAGCTTTTCGAGACGCCCTACTTCTGCCAGGACCAGCTGCCCGAGCATTTTCAACTGGCCCGTGCGGTCGAAGGCAACGAAGGCATCGCTAGGTTCCAAGCTCTGGCCCGCGAACTGGACGTCGTTCTGCCCTTCAGCTTTTTCGAGCGCGACAACCAGGCCTATTTCAATTCGGTGGCCATGATCGATGCCGGCGGCGGGATGCTCGGACTTTACCGCAAGACGCACATTCCGGACGGCGTCGGTTACCAGGAGAAATATTATTTCAATCCCGGCGACACGGGCTTCCGCGTCTGGGACACCAAGTTCGGGAAAGTCGGGCTCGGCATCTGTTGGGACCAATGGTTTCCGGAGACCGCGCGTTGCCTCGTCCTCGGCGGGGCGGAAGTCCTGCTTTATCCGACAGCCATCGGCAGCGAGCCGCAATTTCCCGACTGGGATTCGAGCGGACAATGGCAGCGCGCCATGCAAGGTCATGCCGCTTCGAACATGGTGCCGGTCGTGGCCTCCAACCGCATCGGCATGGAAAAGGGAAAAAGTTCCGCCATGACCTTCTATGGATCCTCGTTCATCACGGACGAGACCGGCGCGAAGGTGGCCGAAGCCGATCGTACGAGCGAGGCGGTCCTCACGCACACCTTCGACCTTGACGCCATCCGCAACCAGCGCGCGCAGTGGGGATTTTTCCGCGACCGGCGACCGGAGCACTACGGGGCGTTGGTCACGCTGGCGGGGCGATAGCTTCCTGTCGCGTCGCCGTCCCCGTTCCCGCTACATTTTTTCGAAGAGGGCCCGCCAGTGGGCGAGTCGTTCGGCGATGCGTTTTTCTTCGCCGCGATCGGACGGTTGGTAGAAGACGCGGCCTTCGGGCAGGTAGGCCTGCGGGACGTAGGCGTCGGGGAAGTCGTGCGAATACTTGTAACCCGCGCCGTGACCGAGGCGTTCGGCTCCCTTGTAGTGCTTGTCGCGCAAGTGCTCGGGCACGGCGAGAGTGCGGCCTTTGGCCAGGTCGGACTGCGCGGAGAGCAAACCCATGTAGGCAGTGTTGCTCTTCGGGGCGGTGGCCAGATAAACGGTGGCGTGGGCGAGGGGGATCTGCGCTTCCGGCAGTCCGACGAATTCGCAGGCCTGCTGCGCAGCCACGGCGACGAGCAGACCGCGCGAATCGGCCAACCCGATGTCCTCACTGGC
>CAYQMP010000307.1:0-2813 GCA_964418615.1 uncultured Chthoniobacter sp.
CCCATTCGATGATGTTGTCCTTGCTGAACGACCCGCTGAAGAACGGCACGCCGGCCAAGGCCAGTCCGCCGGCCAGCATGCAGAGCGCGGTGACCGGCATGCGGGTGAGGAGTCCGCCCATCTTCCAGATGTCCTGCTCGTGGTGCAGGGCGATGATGACCGAGCCCGCGCAGAGGAAGAGGAGGCACTTGAAGAACGCGTGGGTGAAGAGGTGGAACATGGCGACGTCACCCGTCGCGCCGACGCCGATGCCGACGACCATGTAGCCGAGTTGCGAGATGGTGGAGTAGGCGAGGATGCGTTTGATGTCATCCTGCTGGATGGCCATGAGTCCGGCGGCGAAGCAGGTGACGGCGCCGATCCACATGATGACTTCGCGCACGACGTCCGGCGCGGCGAGGAGGATGGGGAAAATGCGGGCCAACATGTAGACGCCGGCCGCGACCATGGTGGCGGCGTGGAGAAGCGAGGAAACCGGCGTCGGGCCTTCCATCGAATTGGGCAGCCAGACGTGGAGCGGCATTTGCGCCGACTTGCCGATCGTGCCGCAGAAGACGAGAAGGCAGGCGGCGGTGAGATAGCCCGGGTGCAGGGTGAGGGCGGACAGGTTTTCCTCGACGCCGGCGAACATGATCGAGCCGGTGGCCAGCCAGAGCATGAGGATGCCGAGCATGAAACCGAAGTCGCCGACACGGTTGACGGTGAAGGCCTGCTTGGCCGCGTCGGCGGCGGAGTCTTTGCGGAAGTAATGCCCGATGAGCAGGTAGGAACTGACGCCGACCAGTTCCCAGAAGATGAACATCATGACGAAGTTGTCGGCCAGGACGATGCCGAGCATGGAAAAGAGGAAGAGGCTGAGCGACGCGTAGTAGCGCGGGATGCCTTCGTCGCCGCGCATGTAGCCGGCGGAGTAAATGAAGACGAGCGTGGCAATTGTCGTGACGACGACGAGCATGACGCGGCTCAGGTTGTCGAGGATGATGCCGATGGGGACAGAGAAGACGCCAGGGACTTCAATCCACGAGATCTGCGCGGTGACGGCGAGCGACGGGTTGAGGAAAACTTTCCAGCTGAGGAAACAAGTCAACGCGACGGTGGCGATGCCCACGGCGCCGGCGGCAACATTATGGCGCGGGAGGACGAAAAGGATGAACGCGGCCGCGACGAGCGGGGCGAAGAGGATGATCCAAGGATAAAGTTGCGGGTCCATCGCGGCGTCAGAATTTCATGCGGTCGAGATCCTCGACGTGCGTGGTTTGCCGCAAACGGTAAAGGGCGACAATGATGGCCAGTCCGACGGCAACCTCGGCGGCGGCGACGGTGATGATGAAAAAGACGAGGACCTGCGCGTTGTAGTCGGGGAGCCCGAACGCGGTGACGCCGTGTCGGGCGAAGGCGACGAGCGAGAGGTTGGCCGCGTTGAGCATCAGCTCGAGGCCCATGAAGATGATGAGCAGGTTGCGGCGGAGCAGGACGCCGGCGAGGCCGATGGAAAAAAGGAGCCCGCTGACCAGAAGATAATCGCCGAGGGTGGGCATGGTCTCAGCGGAGGCTGCGGCGGCTGAGGAGGACGACGCCGACGGTGGCGACGAGGAGGAGCACGCCGATGATTTGGAAAGGCAGGTTGAAGTTGCCGAAAAGGGTCATGCCGACGTCGTAGGCATCGGAATATCCGGTGCGGGCGAGGGCGGGGAATTGCTCGGCGCCGGTCGGGAGGGACTTGATGACCTGCACGATGAGGACGACGAATCCGCCGAGCACGGCGAGTCCGCCGGCCAGCGCGGCGATGTTCAGCTTGCGCCGGGCCTCGGCCTTGAGGTCGAGAAGCATGATGATGAAGAGGAAGAGCACCATGACCGCGCCGGCGTAGACGAGGATCTGGATGATGCCGATGAAGTAGGCATCGAGGGTGACAAAGAGGGCGGCGAGGGCGAGGAAGGAGAGGACGAGGCTCATCGCGCTGTTCACCGGGTTGCGGAAAAGGACGACCGCCGCGGCCGAGGCGAGCATCAGCACGGAAAAAACCCAGAACAGGATGGTGAGCATGCGGTGGTTTGCGCCGGGGGCGCCTCATGCGCCGCTTTTTCAGGCCGGAAGCCGGCAGCTTAGGAGGCGAGCTCGCCTCTTTCGATCACTTTTTTTCGTTCCACTTGTGGACGAGGCCGTGCATGACGCCGCCCAGTTCGTAAAGCTTGTGCTTGTCGTGGACCATTTCGGCCCGGCTCAGGCCGGTGATCGAGTAGTCCTTGCGCAGGAAAATGGCCTGCTCGGGGCAGACTTCCTCGCAGAGTCCGCAATAGATGCAGCGGATCATGTCGATGTCGAATTTCTCGGGATATTTTTCCACTTTGGCCCAGACGCTGTCGCCGGGGAGTTCGCCGGGCTTGATGGTGATGGCGCGGGGCGGGCAGATGAATTCGCAGAGCTGGCAGGCCACGCAGCGTTCGCGGCCGTGCTCGTCGCGCACGAGGGTCGGGGCGCCGCGATACCATTCGGGCATGGCGCTGTCCCACTTCTGCTCGGGATACTGCATGGTGACCTCGGTGCGGCCGGCCAGCATTTTGAAGAAGTGCTTGATCGTGATCCACAGTCCGCCGAGGAGCGCGGGGAAATAGGAGCGCTCGAGGAGGCTGAGCTTCGGGCGTTGGACGACGGTGGCCATGTCAGGATTTGAGGTAAGCGAGGATGCCGGCGGTGATGAAGATGTTGACCAGCGCCACTTCGAAGAAAACATACCAGCCGAGTTTCATCAACTGGTCGAAGCGGAAACGCGGGAGGGTCCAGCGGACCCAGAGGAAGAAGAAGATGATGGC
>CAYQMP010000308.1:0-2812 GCA_964418615.1 uncultured Chthoniobacter sp.
GCTCGCTGAGTTGAAGTAGCTGCCGCTCCGGCCTACTCCATCAACCGGCTCTGGAAAGCCACGTAAAGCCAGCTGATTGCCTTGTGGTCGACCTATCCGGAGACCCAGACAAGAGTCAGGGCTTGCTCTCCAGAATCTCGACCATTTTTTGGGCCACTCCGGCGGCGGAAGCCGGGTTTTGCCCGGTAACCAGCCGTCCGCTGGCCACGACCTGCTTCTCGAAGTCGGGCGCGGCGCGGTGCTTGGCCCCTCGTTCCTCCAATTTGGTCGCGAGCAAAAAGGGCACGACATCGGTCAGTCCCACTTTCTCCTCCTCGTCATTGGTGAAGGCGCTGACCTCCTTGCCGTCGACGAGGTAGCTTCCGTCCGAAAGCTTCACGTTGACCAAGGCCGCAGGGCCATGACACACCGCGCCGACCGGAGCGCCGGCCTCGTAGATTTCGCGCGTGGTCTTCTGCACCGCTTCGTCATCGGGAAAGTCCCACATCGTCCCGTGGCCGCCGGAGAAAAACACACCCGCATATTGTTTCGGATCCACCTCCGACAGCTTTTTGGTCGCGGCGAGCTTGGCGCGGAAGTCCGGGTTGTTCCAATAACGCGCATTGATTTCGTCATTCAAATCAAGCCCATCGACCGGCGGCTCTCCACCCTTGATCGAAGCAAATTCCACCGGAACGCCGGCCTTCTCGAAAACTTCAAGCGGATGCGTCAGTTCGCCGAGAAAAAATCCGGTCTGCTTGCCGGTCTCACCGAGTTGCGCATGGCTGGTCAGGACGATGAGCACCGGCTTCTGCTCCGCGATAGCGGCCGGAGCCAAAACCAAGGCAGCAAGTCCGATCAAGACGGGAACTATATGTTTCATAGAATCATTGTCCCCCGCCTCAATCGGGAGGCAATGCCAATCGGCCCTTAACCTGCCTTTTGCAAACGCCAAGAAACGGCACCATCGGCGATTTCCTCCGGACACTCCCCCGGTTCGAGGCGGCAGGACCGGGCGCCCAGCGTGTCCGCGCAAAGTGCGCGCAGGTCGCCCGCCGACCACGCTGCGTAGTTGGCGCACACCAGCAAATACCCGCCCGGCGTGAGCAATTCAAAACACTCGTCGACCAGCCGCGGCAGATCCTTCTCGATGCGAAAGACGCGACCATCGGCCCGTCCGAAAGTCGGCGGGTCGAGCACGATGAGATCGAAACTCTCCCCGCGCTTGACCAACCGCGGGACGACTTTGGTCGCGTCATCGACAAGGAAGCGGTGACCGTCCGCCGGATCGATGCCGTTCAACTCGAGGTTGCGCCGCCCGGTCCCGAGCACACGCTTGGCCGCGTCCACACTGCAGGTCTCAGCGCCGGCTGCCGCCGCACAAACCGTGAAGCTGCAGGTGTAGGCGAAAAGATTGAGCATGCGTTGGGCACCAAGGCGTCCGACCCATCGGCGATTGCTGCTTTGATCGAGGAAAAGCCCCGAAGAATACCCGCCTGCCGGCTCGACGATGTAACAGAGCCCGCTCTCGCGAACGACAATCTCCCCGGGCTCCTCACCGGCCAGAAGCTCCGCTGGTTTCTGGTCCGTTGCCTTTTTCACCAACTCCCGCGCCAAATATCCGCGCGGCGCGAAGCCATATCTGCCGCCCACCTCCACCCGCAAGGCCTCGGCGCGGGGAGGTTTCCCCCCGCTCCACAAAATCCAATCCGCGTAGCGATCGAGCCATCCGTCTTTGCTTGTGGCCAAGCGGTGGGCGTCGGTGCCTGCCTCGGCCAGCGCGGCCCAGCGATCCGGGGAGATCCAATCCATGAACCCGCAAGATGCATCAGATGGTTTGCCGCGCCAACTCCCCGCTTGCATCCTCCTTTCATGCCGCCGCGCCTGCGCTGCTTTTATCATCCCGACTTCTTTCTGCCGCTCCCGCCCGGCCATCCCTTCCCGATGGAGAAGTTCCCACAAGCCCGCGACCTGCTCGTGGCGGAAGATGCCCCGGTGGACATCACTCCCGTGGCTCCGGCACCGAATCGCCAACTGCTGCGCGTTCACACCAGCGAATACCTGCGCAAACTGGCCCATGGCACGCTGGCAGACGCCGAGGTTTCCAAACTCGGACTGCCTTGGAAGCCGCGCCTTCTTTATCGCTCGTCTCTCGAGACTGCAGCCACCGTCGCCGCCTGCCGCCACGCGCTGGCCTACGGCATGGCCGCCAATCTTGCTGGGGGCACCCATCATGCCTTCCCCGACCGCGGGCTCGGCTATTGCGTGCTCAACGACGTCGCCGTGGCCATCCGCGACTTGCACGCGACCCGCCCTGCGCTCCGTATCTTTGTCGCCGACACGGATGCGCACCAAGGGAACGGCACGCACGCCATCTTTCGCGGTGACGAACGCATCTTCACCTACTCCATCCACGGGGAACGCAACTACCCGAGCGCCAAGGAACCGGGAACGCTGGACGTCGGACTGCCGCGCGAGGTCAGCGGTGAGGACTATCTCGCCGCGCTGAACGACACTCTGCCATCCGCCCTCGATCAGTTTCCCGCCGACCTTGTCATTTGGATTTCCGGCGCCGACGTGCACGAACAAGACCGCTTCGGCCAGATGCGCCTCAGCACCGAGCAAATGATCGAACGCGACCGCATGGTCATCGGGTGGTGCCAACGGCGAAATCTTCCGGTCGCCGTGCTCTACGGAGGCGGCTACCACCGCGAGCCCGGAATGACCGCCCGCTTGCACGCCAACACGATCCAAATCGCTGCCGAGCTCTATAGTTCTACCCAAGGTAGGGACGAGTGGCCCGGTCGTCCGCCCGATTCGCCGCGGACACGCG
>CAYQMP010000309.1:0-2805 GCA_964418615.1 uncultured Chthoniobacter sp.
GGCCTGCCGTGGATGTATCGCGATGCGCGGACCGACGGAATGATGGAGGCGGTGGCCGAGACGGTCAAAGCGGACGAGCTTTACCGCCGCACCGGCATCCAGCCGATGTTCTTCAATACCATTTACCAACTTCTGGCGGAAACGCGGCAGCATCCCGAGGTTGTCAAAGCCTCTGCGCGCCTCGCATTCATTCCCGACCTGCTGACCTACTGGTTGAGCGGCGAGCGCACGGTCGAGCGCACCATCGCCAGCACCTCGGGATTGCTCAAGGCCGGCACGGCGGAATGGGACACCGAGTTGGCCGGAATGCTCGGCATCCCGCCGGCCATCCTGCCGTCCGTCAGCGAGCCCTGCACCATCGCAGGCCGTTTGCGCGGCGAGGACGGTTCGCCGGGGAAAATTGACGTCATTCTCTGCGGCAGCCATGACACCGCTTCGGCGGTCGCCGGCGTGCCGACCGAGGCTAAAAACCCGCTTTTCCTCAGCTCCGGCACTTGGTCATTGCTCGGGCGCGAACTCGATGCACCGCTCATCACCGACGCCACGGCCGCGGCGAAATTTTCCAACGAGCAGGGCCTCGACGGCACCACGCGTTTCCTCAAAAACGTCGCCGGCATGTGGCTCCTGCAGGAATGCAAACGCAACTGGGAAGCCGGCGGCGAGAAACTCGAATACGAATCCATCGTGGCCAAAGCGGCCGGCACAACCACCGACGTCTTCATCGACCCGGACGCAGTCGAGTTTTCCCGTCCGTGCGACATGCCCGCGGTCATCGCTGCGTGGCTGGAGAAATCCGGCCAAGCCGCCCCGTCGACCCGCGCCGGCATCACACGCGTCATCTTCGAAAGCCTCGCCCTCAAATACCGCGTCCTCTTGCGTAGCATGCGCGATTGGATGCCCGACTTCCCCGACACGCTGCATGTCGTCGGGGGTGGTTCCCGCAATGCCTTGCTCAACCAGATGACCGCCGATGCCTCTGGCTTGCGCGTGCTGGCCGGACCTTCCGAAGCCACCGCGCTCGGCAATGTCGTCGCGCAAATGATCGCCCGCGGCGACCTCGCATCGGTGTCCGACGGGCGGGCACTCATCCGCGATTCCTTTGAAATCGGTGAGTTCACTCCCCGCGACACCGCTGCGTGGGACACCAAAGCCGCCTGTTTCGAAAAACTCCTCTCCAACCAATGATCAATCTCGCCGCCCGTCCAACCAGCAAACGCGTGCAACTCATGGCCACGTGCCTGTGCGACGCGTTCTTCGACGACGTGGCCAAGGCCACCGTGGAAGTGCTCGAGCACGCCGGTTGCGAAGTGGTCTTTCCCGAAAACCAGACGTGCTGCGGACAGCCGGCTTTCAACTGCGGCCAATGGCCCGCCGCCCGCACGGTCATGCGCCACACCGCGCAAGTCTTCGCCGGCAACGAGCCGATCATCGTGCCTTCGGGGTCCTGCGCGGCCATGATGTTCCATGGCTCGACTCTCGAGTTCGAGGGCGAGAAGGACCGCGCCGCCATCGAACAAGTCGGCGGACGCACTTGGGAGCTCGGCGACTTTCTGGTCAACGGCCTTGGGATCAAGGATTGGCCGGGCGAGTTCCACGCGCGCATCGCCTTCCACCGCGCCTGCCACACCCGCGGCACGGCGAGCGGTCCCGCCGTCTTGCAGCTGCTCCAGTCGATCAAAGGCCTGCGCATCCTCCCGTTCGGCGAAGCCGAACAATGCTGCGGATTCGGCGGCACGTTCTCCGTCAGTTTCCCCAATGTTTCCACCGCCATGGGCGAACTGAAACTCGAGCATGTCGAGGCCGTCGATCCCGACTATCTCGTTTCCGGCGACATGAGTTGTCTCATGCATCTTTCCGGTCTCGCCGAACGCGAACACCGTCCCATCAAGACTCTCCACTTCGCGCAGATCCTGCGCGATGCCCTGCACCATCGCCATGGCCAAGCAACTCATTGACACCTACGTGGCGGAACTTCCGCCGACCGTGCAAAAAGCCGTGCACCAGAGCACGGCCACCACCACGGAAAAACGCTACCAACTGCTTGGCGACGATTTCACCGATTCTGATGCGCTTCGCAAACTGGCCGGCTCCATCCGTCAGCACACCCTCGAGCATCTCGACACCTACCTCGCGCAAGCCGAGGAAAGTCTGACCGCCCGTGGAGCCAAAGTTCATTACGCGGTCACCGCGGAGGACGCCTGCGCCACAGTGACCGACATCCTGCGCACCGCCGGCATCACCAAAGTGGTCAAATCGAAAAGCATGGTCACCGAGGAAATCCACCTCAACGACTATCTGGCCAACCACGGCATCGAGTCCGTCGAGAGCGACCTGGGCGAATATATCGTGCAAATCGACGGCGACCATCCGAGCCATATCGTCCGCCCGATCATCCACAAAACCCGCGGCGACATCGCCCGCAGTTTCGAGCGCGAGGGGTTGGGGGACTACAACGACGACCCGGAAACCATCACGCGCCGCGCCCGGAAATTTATGCGCGGCAAATACCTCGAAGCGGGGGCGGGGATCACCGGAGCCAATTTCGTCACGGCCGACACCGGACGCCTCGTGCTCGTGACCAACGAGGGCAACTCGCGCTTCTGCCTCGCCCCGGCCAAAATTCATATCGCCTTGGTCGGCATTGAGAAAGTCGTGCCGTCCGACGCCGACCTCGCCGTGCTCCTCAATTTGCTCGGACGTTCCGCCACCGGACAGCAACTCACCGTCTACACCGAATTCATCAACGGTCCGCGCCGCGCCGACCGTCCGTCCGGCCCCGAGCAAATGCACGTCATCTTCGTCGAC
>CAYQMP010000310.1:0-2801 GCA_964418615.1 uncultured Chthoniobacter sp.
GGAACTGGAAGAGCGCATGGCAGGCCGGCAACGCCATCCGCGGCAAGTCCGCTGGATTCCAGGCTGAAACGATGATGCGCCGGCTGTCGGGTTGCTCGCGGATGAGACGCACCGCCTCGGCAATCTGGTCGACCGTTCGGCCGTCGGCCCCGTGCCAGCTGCGCCACTGGGAGCCGTAGATCGGACCCAAATCGCCGTTCTCGTCCGCCCACTCGTCCCAGATCGTCACACCATGGTCGTGCAGATATTTGACATTCGTGTCGCCGCGCAAAAACCAGAGCAATTCATGGATGATGGAGCGGAGGTGAAGCTTCTTCGTTGTCACCACGGGAAAGGTCTCCCGCAAGTCGAACCGCGCCTGCGCGCCGAATACCCCGATGGTCCCCGTCCCCGTGCGGTCGGTCCGCGGCTTGCCGTTCTCGAGCACGTGTTTCAGCAACCGATGGTATTCCTGCACGGCGGTGAAAATAGTGACCCCTGCATCTTTTGGCCAATCCGGAAACAACCGGCGTTTGCCGCGCCCCAGCCGCCCGGCTACTATCCGCCCCCGTGGAACTCATCGTGCTCGGTAGCGGCAGCAACGGAAACACCGCGATCCTTCGTGCCAACGGCACCACGGTGATGATCGACGCCGGACTCGGTCCGCGCAAAACACTGGCCCGCCTCGCCGCGACCGGACTCGATCCCGGTCAGATCCAGGCCATCCTCCTCACCCACGAGCACGGCGACCACGCCGGAGGACTTCCGCCGCTGCTTCGGACCATTCGCTGCCCGGTCTATGCGACCCGACTCACCGCGGAGGAGGTCCGCGGACAGGACCCGCGCAACGGCCATGCCGAGTGGCGTATCTTCGGCTCGGGAAGCACTTTTGCCGTCGGTTCTTTGGAAGTCACCGCCTTCTCGGTTCCGCACGACGCGGCCGACCCCGTCGGCTTCACCATCCGGTCGGAGGGCACCGCCATTGGCGTTCTCACCGACCTCGGCCACGTCAACAACTCGGTCCTCCACCATGTGATGGGAGTGAACTGTCTCTTCGTCGAAGCCAACCACGACGAGGACCTCCTGCAACGCGACACCAAACGACCATTTTCCATCAAACAACGCATCCGTTCCCCTCACGGTCATTTGTCCAATCGCAGCGCGGCAGACTTGGCCGCACGCGCTGCCACGACGGCGCTGCGCCGCGTGGTTCTGGGGCACCTCAGCCGGGACTGCAACGAGCCCGATCTCGCCGTTTCCGTGGTCCGCGCCGCCCTCGAGGCCTTCGAAGGCGTCGAGGTGGTCGCGGCGGGAGACGCGGAACCGCTCCTCGTGGGTGGCTTTGCCGGGCAGCTTTAAGGACGCTGCTTCAGGCTGTCCCGGATTTCGGTGAGAAGTTTCACCTCGGCCGACGGCTCGGCCGGTTTGGCGTCTTCTTTCTTCTTCAGCGTATTAATCGCTTTGACCACAAGGAAGATAGCCCACGCGATGATGAAGAACTGGATGAAGACGGTGATGAAATTTCCGTAGTTCAGGGTCGGCGCCGCGGCAGCCTGCGCTGCCGCGAGGGTATCGTAGGACTTTCCGTCGAGACTGATGAACAACTGGCTGAAGTCGACGCGACCGAGGATAAGACCGAGCGGAGGCATGATGAGGTCGTCGACCAGCGAGCTGACGATTTTTCCGAAGGCCGCACCGATGACCACACCGACGGCGAGATCGATGGCGTTGCCTTTGGCGATGAAGGTTTTGAATTCTTGCCACATAAGAGGCGTTTTTCTGCCTCGACCGTCGGCTCGAGGCCAGCAGAAATGCTGTTGTTGACGCTTCGCCCCACGGGTGATCCCATCACGACCATGCTGGCCCGCCTCACTTGTCTTTTGCTCCTGCTCGGCGCATCCCTTCGGGCCGAGCCCGCTCCGCTGCGCGTCGGTATGGATCTATCCTACCCGCCGTTCGAGACAATCGGACCGGACGGAAAACCGACGGGCATCAGTGTCGACCTCGCCCAAGCCTTGGGCACCAACCTCGGGAGGCCGGTCGAGATCGAAAACATGCCGTTCACCGGACTGATCCCCGCGCTCAAATCCGGCAAGATCGATCTGATCATTTCCTCCATGACGGCCACGCCGGAGCGGGCCAAGACGGTGGCTTTCTCCGACCCCTACCTCACCACCGGCCTCGCCGCCCTCGTGCCGGCGGCCAATACCGCGCCCGATCTGGCCGCCCTCGACCAGGCGGACCGGACCATCGTGGTGCGTCAGGGCACGACCGGCGAAGTCTTCGCCCGGGCTAACGTGCGCAAAGCCCGCATCCTCACTCTGGAAAAAGAAAACGCCTGCGTGCTCGAGGTGGTGCAAGGCAAGGCGGACGCCTTCATCTACGACCAGATGTCCGTCTTTCAAAACGCCCGCCGCCACCCCGGCAAGGTTCGCGCCCTGCTCGCTCCGCTGCAGAAGGAATCGTGGGCCATCGCCCTGCGTCCGGATGACACCGGACTGCTCGCGCAGGTCAATGCGTTTGTCGCCAAATTCCGCGAGGAAGGCGGGTTCAACGAATTAGCCGAGCGTTACCTTGCGGACGAAAAAGCCGCATTCGAGGCCCAGGGGATCCCATTTGTTTTTTAAGTCTCCGAACCCGCGCATCCACGGATGCGCGCCGGGGGCAAATGGGGCGTATTCCAACTGGTGGATCGCGATGTCCCCATCGCGATTTCCCCTTTCATAAATCGCGCCGGGACGGCGCGATCCACCTTTCTGTTTGCTCGAGGAACGACGCCGCTACATGTCCTACATGTCTGCAGCGTCGGCGTCCCTGCCGAC
>CAYQMP010000311.1:0-2797 GCA_964418615.1 uncultured Chthoniobacter sp.
ATCATCCTCATCAAGGACAACCTCACTATCACCAACGACCCCGGGTTTGCCGATCCGGGTGCTTTCGATTACTCGTTGCCGGCGGACGCGGAAGTGCTTCAAAAGATTCCCGGCTTCGAGCCGATTCCCTTCGACCGCATCGGGTTGTATGTTGACCCATACCGCACAGCCTTGCCCGCCGAACAGGAGCGCCAGCGCGGACCGGAATTCAATCCGTATCCGGAAGACAAAGATCGCAAGTTCGGCACCCAGGAACCCATGTAACCATGACCAAAACAATGCACAGCCTGCTCGCCTCGGTCGTCATTTCCTCGACGGCGGTCGGCGAGGTCGCCTTGAACCCGCTCTTCACCGACCACATGGTCTTGCAGCGCGACAAGCCAGTGCCCGTATGGGGCACGGCCGCGCCGGGGGAGGAAGTCACGGTCGAATTCGCAGACCAATCCGTCAAAGCCACGGCCGATGACAAAGGCGCGTGGCAAGCCGAACTTGCGCCACTCACGGCAAGTGCCGAGTCGCGCGATCTCGTGGTCGCCGGCTCGAACACCATCACCTTGAAAGACGTCGTGGTCGGCGATGTGTGGCTCGCCTCGGGTCAATCAAACATGGACGCGCCGATGGATTCGGGGAACGCCAGAAAGGAACTGCCCTCGGCCACCGATCCGCTCCTTCGCTTTTTCGTGGTGAAAAAGAATGTGGCCGCCGATCCGCTCGCCTCGGTCGAAGGCCGTTGGGAAAAGAGCGATCCCGAAACGGCGCGGCGTTGTTCCGCGGTGGCTTGGTTTTTGGCCCGCGAGATCCGGAAGTCGCAGGATGTGCCCGTCGGCGTGATCCAAGCGGCCTGGGGCGGGACGCCGATCAAAACCTGGATGAGTCTGGCCAGCCTCGAAGATGAACCGGCCATGACATCCATCGTCGCCGAATACCGGAAAGCCCGCGCAGCCCACGAAGCGGTCAAGGACACGCCGGAGCGGCAGCAGGAATATTACCGCGACATGGAGGACTGGGAAAACAATGTCGAGCCCGCTTACAAAGCGGCGCGCAAAGCCCATGCCGAAGCGACGGCCAAGGCCAAAGCCGCTGGCGAACAGCCTCCCCCGCGACCGGAACCGGAGCGCCCCGAGCCCGAAATGCCCGACCCTATCGCCATGCCGGCGAGGACCAAACGACCGTCGGTTCCCACGATCGTGCACAACGCCATGATGGCCCCGCTCGCGCCTTACGGCTTGCGCGGCATCCTTTGGTATCAAGGCGAGGCGGACATCAGCCGTGCGGAGCACTACCGCCAACTCTTCCCGCGGTTGATCGAAAGTTGGCGCGCGGATTTCAAACAACCCGCATTGCCTTTCCTGTTCGTGCAACTCCCCGCCTACGGACGCGACAAAGCTGTCGTCGCCGACCGCGGCATCGCCGACCTCCGCGCCGCCCAGGCAGCCGCCCTCAGCTTGCCGGCAACGGGCTTGGCGGTGACGTTGGATATCGGTGAAGCCGGCGACGCGCACCCGCGCAACAAAATCCACGTCGGCAAACGTCTCGCCTTGGTCGCCCGCGAGCAGGTCTATAACGAAGACGTCGTTTCGTCGGGGCCCGTCTACCGCTCGCACGAAATCAAAGACGGCGCCGTGCATGTCACATTCGACCATCTCGGCGGCGGCTTGGTTGTGGCCCGTCCGCCCTGGCGCGCCGACAGCATGCCGGAAGTTCCGGAGGACAAACTGGTCGGCTTCGCCGTGCGTGGCGCGGACGGCCAGTGGGTCGTGGCGGATGCACGCATCGATGGCGATGCGGTGGTTGTTTCCAGCCCGGATGTGCCCGACCCGCAGGCGGTGGCTTACGGGTGGGCCGCCTCTCCCGCGGTGAATCTCTACAACAAAGAAGGATTGCCCGCCGCTCCCTTCCGCACGGACCGCCCCTGACGCTGCGGCTCAATCGAACACGGACAAATCCCACGAGTCGCGCCACTCGAGGTGGAACCGGTCATCCTCGAAAATCATCGGCAGCCACACGTAACCGCTCTTGGTGTGGTCCTCCGGTCGCCACGTGTCCAACATGGCGATGAAGGCATCCTTCCGGCCGTGCACCGGAAGAATACAGGCGCTCTGCGCGCCGAACGTATACTCGGGACCCAACCGGCCCGTCGGTTTGGGTCCGCGGCAGGGGTTCCCGAGATCCCGCCATGGCCCCCAGATCGAATCCGCCACCGCGGCGCGTGCGGGATTCGGGTTCCATCCGGTGCAATGCGAGGTCAGCAGCCAGTATTTTCCCCGACACCGGCAGAGCGCGGGCGCCTCGTGCCACAGATGCTCGAAATAGCGGCCCCACATTCCATCGTGCGAGAGGCCATCACTGGTCAATTTCGAGAGATGCAGGGTCGAATTCTCCTCGGAGGAATAGACATGATAAATCGCGCCATCATCGTCGGTGAACAGTGTCATGTCCTTGGCCATCTGCCCGCCGTCGAAATCGCGTGCCAGAAAGTTGATTTTCGCGCGATCGGGATGCGGGCCACCGGTGAAAACGGTCCCCGCCCATTGCCTCGCCTCTTCGAGTCCCGCTTTCTGGGCGGCAGTCACATTCCAAGGCCAGGTTCGCGCATCGGGCCGATGAGATCCGATGAAGCGGTAAGGCCCCGCCGGATCCCGTGACACGGCCACGCCGCTGAGGGCCGAAGTCCTTCCCCGCCCCTTCAGCCCGAGGTGGAACCACATGACAAATTGACCCGTGGTCCGGCAGTAGACGACCTTCGGTCGCTCGATGATACATCCGCGCACGATCTCGCTGTCCGGGTCGTCCGAAA
>CAYQMP010000312.1:0-2785 GCA_964418615.1 uncultured Chthoniobacter sp.
GCCTTCATCCCGCGCCGCCGGTAGTGGGCGACTTGCTCCCGCGTGATGGCATGACGCGCATCGCAACGGCGCAGGGCGAACTCGAAAAGCGCGCCGAAAAGCGGGTGCTCCCGCCGGTATTCCCCGTTCACCTCCGTGTCCAGAGCGCAGATGAAATCCAGCTTGTAGCCGAGGAAAGGACGCAGCGCCCACAACACGAAGAGCCAGGCCGTCCAGCCCATCACAACCACCCAATCCGGCTTTTCCTCGCGAAGGACGCGGGCCACGCGCGGGATGGCTGCGATCATCTCTGCCAAACGCCCGGTATGAAACTTCCCCGCGTTACGCACCCGCACGCCCTGCAACTGCGTGCCATCCCCCTGCCCCGTATCGCCACCGGCCACCACCACCTCATGCCCCTGTGCGGCCAGTTCACGCGCCAGCAAAGCCACCTGCAGTTCCGCGCCGCCGGACGTCAGCGTGGACGTCTCGTCGAGCACCAAGTGGGCGTGGCTGGAAAGAAAAAGGATTTTCACGGTAGACAAACTGCCTGCGTCGCGCGGTGTCAGCAGCTAGGTTGAGGGGCAATCATGCGCGTGGCCTTCTACCTTCCGGAACACCATATGCCTGGGGTGGATCGCCGGGAAGCGTGGCAGACGGGTGGTCCGCTGACGTTGGAGCAGGCCGGCAAGAGCGCCTCCGCCCAAAGCTGGGTCTACCAAACATGGGCGTTTCTTTGCCGTGCGGGAGTCCCTGCTGATCTCGTCCGTGAAATGCCGCGCGCGGGGATCGTTGTCACCATCACCGGATGCCTGCCTCCACATTTCGATCCGCCACGCGGACTGTATGTGGCGGGCATCATGGCTGACGGCTTGCCCCATCCGTCCGCGCACCTCCATATCCTCCAAAATTCCGCGCACGCCCGCACGTTTCCCGGGTCGGTTTTCATGCCGCACTGGCCGCAACCGGGTCTGACAGCGAGGGAACCGGAACGAGGTGCGACTTTCGAAAGGATCTGCTTTTTCGGGGACGAGAGAAACCTCGCCCCGGAATTGCGGGAGCAGCAATGGCAAGATGAGCTTTTCCGCTCAACCGGCGCACGTCTCGAAATCCGCGGAGCCGAGCGCTGGCACGACTACTCGGATGTCGATGCTGTGGTCGCCATCCGCGACTTCTCGGGGCGCGGTCATCCGCACAAACCAGCCACCAAACTTTACAACGCGTGGCTGGCCGGTGTCCCGTTGGTCGGCGGCAGCGACGCGGCTTTCCGTTCCGACGGGCGTCTCGGCAAGGACTATCTCGAAGCCCGGTCTCCGGAGGAGACGTTGTCCGTTTTGGTGCGGTTGAAGCAAGATGGCGCGCTGCGACTTCAACTCGTGAAGGAGGGCGCAGCAAGTGTTCGCCGGTTCACCCCGGAAGCCGTCACCCAGCGTTGGAGGAAATTAGTGGAAGAGGAACTGCCGCGCCGCGCCTCCCGCGAACTGAACCGCCCGGAAGTCATGCGGCGTCTGCTTTTCCGCGCACGGCATCTTTGGTGCCGGCTCGATCTGGCCCGACCGCGCTAAAGCCACCGGTCCTTGCACCACCGCAAAGTGAATGAGGGGTCGTGCCACATGGCCCGCCACATTTCCCCGGCGGCGGCAGACACTGACCCAGCCGATCCCGCGAGACGAAGATGCCATGCCGGTTGCGCGTTTTCGGGCGCGGCGGCGGCGTGCGGATACCGGACACGGAATTCCGCCGCCAGCCGCTTAATCATCCGGTGGAAAGAAGACCGCTGAACCGCAGACAACCCCCGGCGGAACTGTCCGGTCAAAGCCTCCTCCTCCGCGGACCACGGACGACCGAAAACGCGTCGCGCCTCCCGCGCCGAGACCGTATCGGTTTCGGCATAAGCCGCATCGGCGCCGGCCCGCGACAATGACGTCCCCGTCCGCCGGTAGCTCACCAGCCTTTTTGCCAGATTGGCTGTCGGATGCCGCGCGGCCACCCGGGTCCACAGATCGTAATCCTGCGCAATGTGGAAATTTGTGTCATAGCCGGCAAATTCTCCTGTCACGATCTCGCGCCGAAAAATGACGGAAGTGTGCAGGAAGGGATTCAAGAAAGGCGACCACCAGAGGATACCGGCTCCGTCGGCGGGAACATCCAGCAGGCCGACCCGCCGGCCGGTATCGTCGATGAGAACCCCTTGCGTGCCGAGAAGCATGGTATCCGGATGCGCTTCCAAGTAATCCATCTGCTCCGCCAACCGCCGCGGCGCGGAAATATCGTCGGCATCCTGGCGTGCGATCCAAACACCGCGGCAAACCGAAAGCCCTTGGTTGAGGCAGGCTGTTTGCCCTTTGTTCGTCGGGTTGGACACCAAGCGAACACGAGGATCGCGACGACTCCAGGCTTCGATCACCTCGCGGGTGCCATCGGTCGAGGCATCGTCGACCACGATGAGCTCCCAGTCGCGGAAGGTCTGAGCAGCGATACTGTGGATCGACTCGTCGAGCCATCTCCCGCCATTGTAGACGGTCATCAGCACGCTGACCCGCGGAGTATTCACGAAAGCAGACCGGAAAAAATTTCACGGTGACGGTCCACCCACCGGGCGGCATCGAAATTCGCTTCGGCGCGGCGGCGCGCCGCGGAGGATGCTTCGGCCAACCGCGGCACGATCTCCTGCACAGCCGAAGCCAACTCTTCTCCGGAGGCCGTGACCAGACGGTCCCACATGAGAGGCGCTTCGATCAGGCGCGCGGAGCCGTCGTCCGTCATTTCCGGCAGACCACCGGACCGTGAGGCAACCACCGGCCAC
>CAYQMP010000313.1:0-2784 GCA_964418615.1 uncultured Chthoniobacter sp.
GTCCGTCGATGCCATCCGCGTCACCGGTTTCAAACACTACCTCGAATGCCCTCTGCGCTTCTATCTTTCGCAGGTGAAAAAGTTGCAGCCCTTCGACCCGGAGCAACGTGAGATCAACCCCGCGGACTACGGCACACTTCTCCACCGCGTGGTCGAGAATTTCCACAAACGCGGACCGGCCGACAGCACTGACGAAAAAACAATCGGCGAGTGGCTGGGGAAGGAACTCGATGCCGTGGTCGCGAGGCACTACGGACGCCATCCCGCACCCGTCGTCCGTGTGCAGACCGAATCGATGCGCGTGCGATTGCGTCACTTGGCCGCCCTGCAAGCCGCGGAACGCCGCGCCGGTTGGCGCATCATCGAGAGCGAGTATGCCGTGGACAAAGACCGCGGCTTCACCATCGGCCCGTTGGCTCTCACCGGCACGATGGACCGCGTCGAAATCCACGAAGAACTCGGGCTCCGCGTGCTCGATTACAAAACGTTCAACACAACCAAGACGCCGGAGGACACCCACTTCGGTCGGCCGCGTCCGGAAGGCGATCTCCCCGAGGCTGCCATTACGCGCCCGGACAAGCAGGGTCGCGCCAAAGAACGCTCTTGGATCGATCTGCAACTCCCCCTTTATCACCGCTTGGCCGCGGCCATCTGGCCGGACCACGCCGCGCGTGGCCTGCGCACCGGATACATTCTGCTTCCCGGTGATCAGGACGACACGCAGGTGTCCGTGCTGGGCATCGATTCGGCCGTACAATCCGCTGCGGAACATTGCGCTGAGACCGTGGCCGCCCGCGTGGCCCGCGGCGTCTTCTGGCCTCCGGCCGAAAAGGTCGACTATGACAACTTTGCCGACTGGTTCGGCGGGGAACACCCGAAAGATGTTTTCGACGCCGCAACCATCGCCGCGTTGGAGGGGCACGCATGAAAGATCTCTCCCGCGTCCTCCTCATCGTGGCCAACGCCGGCAGCGGCAAGACCTACCGCTTGGTCACGCGCTGCCTCGAGTTGCTCGCGCGCGGCGAATCGCCCGACCGCATTCTCGCCCTTACTTTCACCCGCAAAGCCGCCGCCGAGTTCCTGCAGAAACTTTTCGGACGCCTCGCCGACGCGGCACGGGATCCTTCCGCTCTCGACAAACTCCGCGACGACTTGGACGACCGGTCACTTGGCGCGGAGCAATGCAGGCAATGGCTGCGCCACCTCACGGCGGCGCTGCCCCGGCTTTCCATGGGAACGATGGACGGCTTCTTCGGCCGTATCGTGCGATCCTTCCCCTTCGAGTTGGGGCTCGGACGCGAATTCCGCCTGCTCGACGAAGCCGGACTCGAGGAAAACCGCCAACTGGCCCTCGAGCGCTTCTTCGCCGCGGCCTCCGAAACCGACGGCGGACTCGATCAGCTCGTCGAATTGCTCCGTCAGGAAAGCCGGAACCGTTCGAACCGCTCGGTCTTCGGCACCATTGAATCCGCCGCCCGCGCGCTGCAGCAAAGCTTTCTCGAGACCCCGCATGATGTCGCTTGGGGCGACGCCGCCCGCATCTGGCCCGGTGGTGCCGGTATTCTCTCAGCCGGGCCGGTCGATGCCGCCGTGCGGGCCTTGCGCACCGAAATCGCTGCAACCCATCCCGACCTCGGGGAAAAAGCGCGTGCCCAGTGGGACAAATGGCTCGAACTCGCCTCGGCCCACCGTCCACCGCGGCGCATGGATCCGGAGTTGGACAAATTTCTCGGTGACAAGTTGGTCGGCGGCACCGCCGACAAAAAAACTGGCGAACTCTACGTCCCGGTCGGCAACGCCGCCGCCGACCGCCTCTACCTGCGCGGCAATCTTGCGGTCCTGCGTGAAAATCTCCGCCGCGCCTTGGTCAAACTCGAGGTGCAGGCCAAGCTCGACAGCTCCCGTGCCTTGCACGCCCTCCTCGCGCATTATGAAGCGGCCTATCATTCCACCGTCCGCGAAACCGGCGCCCTGACCTTCGCCGACATCGCCCTCTTCCTCGCGGAGAGCGCGGGCGAAGCGTGGCGGCGCGACCTCGATTACCGGCTCGACGGCCGACACGACCATTGGTTGCTCGACGAATTCCAGGACACCAGCCGCACGCAATGGAGCATCCTCGAACCGCTGGCCGATGAAATTATTCAGGATACTTCCGGCGCCCGCACCTTCTTCTACGTCGGCGACACCAAGCAGGCCATCTACGGATGGCGCGGCGGCGATGCGCGGCTCTTCTGGGAAATTCGCGATCATTACAACCGCGGGCCCGACCCCGTCGTGGCCGACGACAAACTGGAAATTTCCCACCGCTCCGCCCGAGCCATCATCGACGTGGTCGAACACGTGCTCAACCCGGAAGCGGTCGAACAACTGGCCGGGACATTCCGCGTTCCGGAACAAACGCGGCACGAATGGAAGCAGGCATGGGTCACCCACCACGCCGCCGATCACACCGGGGAGGGTTTTGCGCAACTGCGGGTCGTCGAGCCGCTCAACGACGACGAAATTAAAGACGAAGCACTCTCCCGCCACGTCGTCGATATCCTGCGCGAAGCGCAACCGCTCGAACGCGGACTCGACTGCGCCATCCTCGTCCGCACCAATGACGAATTGGCCCGCTACGTCGCCGTGTTGAAAAAAGAAGGCATCCCTGCCGCGGCCGAAGGTAAAGTGAATCCCTGCCTCGCCACCCCGGCCGGTGTCGCCTTGCTTGCGCTCATTCGTTCCGTCGCGTCGCCCGCCGATGCCATCGCCCGCGCCCATGCCGCAGCATCACCGTGGCGTGCG
>CAYQMP010000314.1:0-2770 GCA_964418615.1 uncultured Chthoniobacter sp.
AGCAGTCCGAGCAGACCGAAAAAGCCGAACACGTAGGAGGCGGGCATGACGACCTCGCGGAAGGAATCGCGTTCCATGCGCCGGCTGACGCGCTCGCGGCGGTTGGCCGAACCACGCAACGATCTCACATCTGCCTCCTGCGGCCCGATCCGGACATCCGTGTTTGCATGCGCGCAGGCTGGGGCCGGCGCATTAGAAACGGGGTCCGCGCCGCATTAGACTTTTCACAGAATCCCGCCGCCCCCGCTTAGACAAAATTAATCTTGCGAGTCCGCTGTTTTTAACGGCCGCCATGCGCAGACTTCGCCCATCACGATGCAGCATTCTTCCGCGGTTCGGCCTGGCACCCATTTCTTGAGGGGATGGGTGCGCGCCGTTCCAACGGGGGTTCCCGCGTCTCGCCCTGCCGCAACGGCTGGTTGCCGGTGGGGCGGGCGCGGCGAATCCTCCGGCGATAAACTTGCGCCTCCTCGGGCCGCGAGGCGATAGTTCAACCGATGCGCGTTTTAGTAGCCGAGGACGACCGCAAACTGCTCGTGCACTTGGCCAAAGCATTGCGCGCCGCCGGCTACTCGGTCGACGAGACGGGCGACGGCGAAGAAGCCCTCTGGCTCCTCGGCGAGCACGCCTACGATGCCGCCGTGCTCGACATTTCGCTGCCCGGACGCGACGGCGTGACCGTGACCCGCACCGCGCGCCAGCGGGGCTGCACCACGCCGATCCTGCTCGCCACGGCCCGCGGCGAGCTGCGCGACAAAGTCGGCGGCCTCGATGCCGGGGCCGACGACTATTTGGTCAAACCCTTCTCCACCGAGGAAATGCTGGCCCGGCTCCGCGCCCTCATCCGCCGCCGCCGGCCGGACATGAGCATGCTGCTGCGCGTCGGCGACCTCGAGATCGACCTGCGCAGCCGCACGGTGCGTCGCGGACAAGAGACGATCAGCCTGACCAACCGCGAATTCGCCCTGCTCGAGATCCTCGCCGAGTCGTCGCCGCGTCCGGTTTCCAAAACCACGCTGGTCGAACGCGTCTGGGACCAGCACTTCGACTCCGGCACCAACGTGCTCAACGTCTACATCAACTACCTGCGCAAAAAGATCGAGCTGCCGGGGACAAGCCCCCTCCTCCACACCGTGCGCGGCGTGGGCTACGCGCTGAAAGATCAGTCCGGCGAAAGTTCATCGTCCCCCTCATGACGCTCCGCCTGCGCCTCGCTTTCCTTTTCGCCGGGGTATTGTTCGTGCTGTCCGGCCTGTTTGTCATTTCGGCCCAAGGTCATTTGCTGCGCCAATATCGTGCCGTTCCGGGCGCGGAGGAGGACGGCCACAGCCATCTGGCCGAGCGGGAAATCCAAGCGCTGATCAAGAACATCACAGGCCTGTGGCTCGTTGCCGGCGTGCCCATTGTCGGTCTCAGCTTTCTCCTCGGCTTCCTGCTCGCCTCGCGTTCGGTCAGCCATCTTCGCGAAATCAACTCCGATCTGGCACAACTGCGTCCGACCGACCTGCAGCGCGGCATCAAATCCCCCGACCGCGACCCGGAGTTGCAGCACCTGGTCAACAACATCAACGGCCTCCTCGCACGCATCGGCAAATCCTACGCCGAGTTGTCCGAATTCGCCGCCTCGGTGGCGCACGAATTGCGCACGCCGTTGACGCTTCTGCGCATGCGCGTGGACGAGGCCGCCGCGTCGCTGCCGCCGGATTTCTCGGAGGATTTGCAGGAAGAAATCCAGCGCATGAGGAGTTTGGTCGAGCGCACCCTCATGATGTCGCGGGCCGAAGGCGGCCTGCTCACCCTGCAAAACGCGCCGATCGATCTCTCGTCGCTTTTGGATCGCCTGCGCGAGGACTACTCTGCGTTGGCCGAGACCAAAAGCATCGCCCTCACGTGGCATGCCGCCCCGGGATTGACGGTCACCGGCGACGCCGACACCGTTCGCCAGATTCTCTACAACCTGCTCAACAACGCCCTGCGCTACGCCGGACACAAGGTCGACTTCCATGCCTCCAACGGCCGCGGTCGGGTGAGGATCGAGATCACCAACGACCTCGCTCCCGCCGGGAAGACGACGCGCGGCACCGGCATCGGCCTGCGCCTGACCACCAGCCTGACCCGCGCCATGCCCGGATGGGAATTCGACACCGAGCAAAGCAACGGCACCTACCGCGCCGTCGTGGTGGCGCCTGCGGCGTAGGAGCAGATTTTCTTGGTAGGGACGAGCGGCCCGCTCGTCCGCTCTTTTCCCAACGGACACGCGAGCCGCGTGTCCCTACCCCGGAAATCCCGATTGATACTCCAACTACCCGCCGCGTTTGACATAAGCGGCGGCAATTTCCGCAGCAACCGCCGCATTGTTCTTCACCAGCGCGATGTTCGCATGCAGCGAGCGACCCTTGGTTGCCTTAACGATTTCAGCGAGGAGGAACGGGGTGACATCCTTGCCGCGGATGCCGAGGCGGTCGGCCTCACCGAGGGCGGCGGCGATGACGGGTTCGATCTCCGAGGCCGGGATCTCGTCCGCTTCCGGAATCGGGTTGGCCACGACGACGGCTCCTTCGAGGCCAAGGTCCCATTTCGAGTGCATGACGGCCGCGACTTCGCCCGGCGTGTCAGCGCGCATGGGAACTTTCAGCCCGCTGGAGCGCGAGTAGAACGCGGGAAATTCTCCCGTGCCGTAGCCAACGACCGGCACGCCGTCGGTCTCGAGCCGCTCGAGGGTGAGTGGAAGGTCGAGGATGGCTTTGGCCCCCGCGGTGACGAGCGCGAC
>CAYQMP010000315.1:0-2766 GCA_964418615.1 uncultured Chthoniobacter sp.
AACGGGCGAGACGCCCGTTCCCCCTGATTCCGCAGAATTCAAGAAGCTTCGGGAGGTTGCTATGAGGCGTCCTTTGAGGCGTGGCAAGGAGCCGCCCGCGCTCAGTCCGGCTGGGCGGTGTCGGGTGAGGGGAGGCCGGTGATGCGGTCGCCGGGGAGGATTTTGTTTTTGTGGAACCAGCCTTGCGGGACTTCGAGAGCGTAGAGGAGGTCGCGGAAGGCGCTGCGGGCCGGGGTTTCGTCGAGGGGTTGGAGGTCGTGGATCTCGCGGATGACGCCGGCCGCATTGATGTAGGCGATGGAAAGCGGGACGAGGGTGTCGCGCATCCAGAAGTTCATCGCTTGCGGCTCGCGGAAGACAAAGAGCATGCCTTGGCCGTCGGCCAACTCCTCGCGACCCATCAAGCCGATGGTCCGCTCGTCGCTCTCGTCGGCCACCTCGGCCTCGACCGCAACCGCACCGATGCGCAGCGTGATCGTGGGGAGAATTTCTTGCGGCGGCGTGCGTGCCTCAACTTGATCAATATGAAAAAAGCAAACCGAGATCAAAATGATCGCCGCGGCGAGTCGGGCAGGCGTAGGTCGGTGCATGGGGGAACTTTAGGCACAAAGCGGTCCGGAATTCACAATTTTTGTCAGAGAGAAAACAGTGTTGCTATTAGCAGCGTTAATAATACGCTCGTCCGATCCGCGCCCACAGCAGCGGTTTTTGCGTTAATTGGATGGCAAATTTTTTCCCAAGTTGGACGAACTGGCTGCCCCTGAAGTTGCTGGTCATAGTGCTGGTTCTCGGCGCGGTGGTGACGGGCGGCATCTGGTATTATTTCACGCCGAAATACACCAACGTGGGCTATATGCCGGAGCAACCGGCGCCCTTTTCCCACGCCATCCACGTGGAGCAGCTCGGGATGGACTGCCGTTACTGTCATACCCACGTCGAGGTGGCCGCCCACTCGAACGTCCCCGACACCCAGACCTGCATGGCCTGCCACTCGCAGATCAAAAGCCAGAGCCCGAAGCTGGCCGCGGTCCGCGCCAGTTGGGAAACCGGCACGCCGGTGCAATGGATCCGCATCCACAAGGCGCCGGACTACGTCTATTTCAACCACGCCGTGCACGTGAACCGCGGCATCAGCTGCTACAGCTGCCACGGCCAGATCAACGAAATGCCCGTCGTCTACCAAGCCGAGCCGCTCAGCATGGCCTGGTGCCTCGAGTGCCACCGCGAGCCGGAAAAATTCCTGCGTCCGCCCTCGGAAATCTACAACCTCAATTGGCGTCCGGCCTCCGCGCAGGAGCAGCTGGCCATGGGCGCGCAATACAAGAAGGAATGGAACGTCAACCCGCCGGTCGGCTGCGGAGGATGCCATCGCTGATATGAAACGCGTCCTTCCACACCCCGAACGCGAAACGCGTCCGAACCTCTGGCGCAGCCTCGACGAGTTGGCGGCCGAGCCCGACTTCGTGGCAAAGCTCGAGCGCGAATTCCCGCAGGGTGCCTCCGAGTGGCAGGGCGGGGAACTTTCGCGCCGCAATTTCCTGCAGCTCATGGGCGGATCGATGGCGCTGGCCGGCATCGGCCTGACCGGCTGCCGCCGCCCCGAGGCTTACATTGTCCCTTTCACCAACGGCGTCGAGTGGACCATCCCCGGCAAATTCCTCTACTACGCGACGTCCATGCCGCGCCGCAACGGCGCCATGCCGCTCATCGCCACGACGAGCGACGGACGTCCGACCAAGCTCGAAGGCAACCCGCTGCATCCGATCAGCAACGGCAGCACGGACACCTTCGCGCAGGCTTCGATCCTCGACCTCTACGACCCGAATCGCTCGAAAGTCATCAAGACGGGCGGTGCGAAAAGCGATGCCGCCGCCCTCGGAGCCAAGCTTGATGAGATTGCGGCAGCCTCCGCCGCGAATGGCGGCCAAGGCCTCGCCTTCCTCGTCGAACGCAACGCCTCGCCCACCCGCGATCGCTTGCTTGCCCAGCTTCGCCAGAAATACCCGAACCTCCTCTGGGCCGAATACGAACCGCTCGGCGCGAACGAAACCGACGCGGCGGTCGCCGCATGCTTCGGCGCGAATGTCGCGGTGATTCCGGACTTCAGCCGCGCGGACAAGGTCCTTGCCGTGGAGAGCGATTTCCTCAACGCCTCGTTCAGCGGACTCGAACAAGTGCGCGGATTCATGGCGCGCCGCCGCATCAGCGAGCCGGGTCAGCCGATGAACCGCCTCTATGTGGCGGAGACACATTACTCCTCGACCGGCGGCATGGCCGACCATCGTGTGCGTATCAAACCGTCCGAAACCGGTGCTTTCCTGCGTGCGCTCGGCGAACAAATCGCGACGCTGACCGGCGACGCCAATCTTTCATCCGTGGTCGCCGCGTTCCCGGCCGGCCCCCTCTCCGCCGATGCGCAATGGATCAGCGAGTGTGCCAAAGACCTCGCCGCTTCTCGCGGAAAAAGCATCGTCGTCGTTGGTGATCAACAGCCCGCCGCGGTGCAAGCGCTCGGCTTCGCCATCAACAATGCGCTCGGTGCACCCGGCCAGACACTTCGCGGTCAGCGTGTCGAGGCGCCGCAATCCGCGTCGATTGCCGAACTCGCCGCCGCCATGCAAGCCGGCCGCGTGCAGAATCTTTTCATCCTCGGCGGCAACCCGGTTTACAACGCGCCGGCCGACCTGCGCTTCGGCGAACTGCTCGCCGGGGTCCCCAACAGCGTCCGTCTCGGACTTTACGAAGACGAAACGTCCGCCGCGTCCA
>CAYQMP010000316.1:0-2735 GCA_964418615.1 uncultured Chthoniobacter sp.
GCCGCTGCATTGGTGCGGACGGCTGGGCCAGCCGTCCCTACCGAAAGGAAAAATGCGAAGACGGACCGCAGCAATCAGCCCTTCAGCCCCGCGCTGATCAACACTGCGGGTGAAGTCGGCCCGCTCGGCAGGCTGTCTGCAGGTTCAATCGAAACCGCGAACCCTTGCATCGAGCTGATCGCATCGCCGGGCTGAACAAAGCGGCGGGCTAATCCGCCGCTACGCAACGGCAATTCGCCGCAATCATGCACCGCACCAGCCGCATCGATCGCCCACACGCGGTAACAATGTGAAGCCGGAAGCGCGGGAAGACCGTCGGCTTGGACATACCAGCCGCGCTGTCCGCTGTCCCAGAGCACATTGGCTTTGACCCCCGCATAGTCGCCGTAACCCTCGAGCGTTACGGTGAGATCCTGCGGATTGGCCCGCATGTCGCGAACGATCACGTTTTCCTTTTGTCGTGTGGTCGCGGACGTGCCGACCAAGGCAAGGAGCACGATGGCTGCCGCGGCGGCCCATGCGGTCAAACCGAACGGCCGAACGGCCTCGACAGGATCGTCTCCCGATTCGCCGAAAACCCGGTCCATCACCCGCCGCCGCAGCGCGGCCGGCGCTTCGATCTGCGATGCAAGCAGGGAAAGACGTGCAGCCACGTCGCCCAGTTCATCGCGCAGGCGCGAGGCTTCGGCGTCCTCGTTGCGGACCTGCTCCCACGCGGCCACGTCGTCCCCGTCGAGCGCACCGAGGGCGTCGAGACAGGCGAGTTCTTCCATTTGGTCGCGGTTCATGGCTGGGTTCCGAGGATTTCTTTCAGTTTCATCAGGCCGCGGCGGGCGCGGGCTTTGACCGTGCCGAGGGGTTCCCCCAGACGGTCGGCGATTTCGCTTTGGGTGAAGCCGCTGAAGAAGGCCAACTCGATGACATTCCTCTGTTCGGGCGAAAGTCGACCCACGGCGTCACGCAAAATCTGGCTTTTTTCACTGGCATCCACCCCAGATAACGCCTCCCTGACCCCCGCGGATTCATCCACGACCGTCTCCTTCTCAAAATCGTCCCGCAGGCGGGTGCGCCGCTGGATCGCCCGGATGCGGTCGATCGAGCGGTTGCGGGTCAGGGTGAGGGCCCAAGTCAGCGGCTTGCCCTTGGCCGGATCGTAAAGCTTCGCCTTGTCCCAGATCTGGATGAAAACGTCCTGCACCACGTCCTGCGCGTCGGCGTCCTCCTTGAGGAACTTCATCGCCGTGGCGTAGAGAATGTTCGAATAACGGTCGTAGAGTTGCTCGAACGCCGCCCGTTCGCGCTTGGCCACGCGCGCCAACAAATCCAGCTCGACGGCGCGGTCGTCATGTTCGGGTGCTTGGCTCATGCGGCGTGGCGCAGTGCTTGGACGGCCACCCCGACCGTCCGGGCGATATCCTCGTCCGTGTGCGCCGTGCTGATGAATCCCGTCTCGAACTGCGAGGGGGGAAAATACACGCCGTGTTCCAGACAGTAATGAAAAAATTTCGCGAACCTCGCGGTGTCGGCTCTCTTCGCGTCTCCGAGGTTGCGCACCGGACCGCCGGCGAAGAACAGGCTGAACATGCTCCCTGCGCGGTGGAAAGTGCAGTGGGATCGCCCCGCCGCATCGCTCAGACCGTTTTCCAATTGCGCTCCGAGTTCCTCCAACCGGCCCCACGCATTGCCTCGCTCCAGCTCGCGCAATTGCGCCAGCCCTGCCGCCATGGCCAGCGGATTCCCCGACAAGGTGCCCGCTTGATAAACCGGTCCATCCGGCGCGAGCCGATCCATGATCTCAGCGCGACCGCCGAACGCACCCACCGGCAAACCGCCGCCGATCACTTTGCCCATCGCGGTGAGGTCGGCGCGGATGCCGGTCAGTTCCTGCATCCCGCCCCGCGCCACGCGAAATCCTGTCATCACCTCGTCGAAAATGAGCAATGCCCCGTGCGCCGAGCAAAGATTCCGCAGCGTCTGCAGATAACCGGGCAGGGGAGGAATGAGGCCGGCATTGGCTGGCATGGGTTCGACGATGATCGCCGCAATGCTGTCCTTCTCCCGCGTGAATGCTTCTTCGACCGCCGCTGCATCATTGAACGGCAGCGTAATGGTCAGGGCCGCCAAATCCCGCGGAACCCCGGCGCTGTCCGGTTGGCCCAGCGTAAGCGCGCCGCTGCCCGCCCGCACGAGCAACGAGTCGACATGCCCGTGGTAGCAGCCCTCGAATTTGACGATCTTCTCGCGTCCGGTGAACCCGCGGGCCAAGCGCAGGCATGACATGGTCGCCTCGGTCCCGCTGTTCACCATGCGGACTTTTTCCACCGACGGAACCCACGCGCAGATCAGTTCGGCCATCTCGACCTCGAGCGGGTTGGGGATGCCGTAGCTCAGTCCGCGCCCCGCCGCCTCGCGCACCGCCTCGACCACCACCTCCGGCGCATGCCCGAGAATGGCCGGACCCCACGTGCCGACGTAATCGATGTATTCATTGCCATCGACATCGCGGATCCGAGCGCCCGCCGCGTGGTCGACAAAAAACGGCTCTCCGCCCACGCCGCGAAAAGCGCGCACCGGCGAGTTGACCCCGCCCGGAATGCGGGCGCGCGCCGCGGCGAAGAGTTCGTGCGAGCGCGGACGCGGTGTCATGGCCGGCCAGAGAGCACAGGGGGGTCAGGGGGCACGGGCGTCCCGCCCGTCACGACCAGACAACACAGGCGGGACGCCTGTGCCCCCTG
>CAYQMP010000317.1:0-2726 GCA_964418615.1 uncultured Chthoniobacter sp.
CCTCCGGCGACGGCGTGGCCATGGCGTGGCGTGCGGGTGCGGCGGTGAGCAACATGGAATTCGTCCAATTCCATCCGACCTGCCTGTTCCACCCCGAAGCCAAATCGTTCCTCATCAGCGAAGCGGTGCGCGGCGAAGGCGGGCGACTGGTCGACGAAAACGGCACAGCGTTCATGGACCGCTACCATCCGCTCAAGGATCTGGCCCCGCGCGACATCGTGGCCCGCGCCATTGACGCGGAAATGAAGCGCACCGGTGCGAAGTGCGTCTTCCTCGACATCACCCATCAGCCGCGGGAGTTCCTCAAAGAGCGCTTTCCGAAAATCTACGAAACCTGCGCCTCGCTCGGCATCGATATCGCGAAGGAACCGATCCCCGTCGTTCCCGCCGCCCACTACCAATGCGGCGGGGTGAAGACCAACGACCAAGGCGAGACCACCCTGCGGGGGCTTTTCGCCATCGGTGAAGTGGCCTGCACGGGATTGCACGGCGCCAACCGCCTGGCCAGCAACTCGCTGCTTGAGGCGAGCGTCTTCGCCCACCGCGCGTTCCTCAAAGCGACGAAGAACCACAAAACCCCCGGACCGCCCCGCCCCACCCGCCCCGGCCATCCCCGAGTGGTCCCACGGCGACACCGCACCCCCCGACGAACTGGTCGTCATCTACCACAACTGGGACGAAATCCGCCGCCTCATGTGGGACTACGTCGGCATCGTCCGCACCGACAAGCGCCTCCAGCGCGCCGCCACCCGCCTGCGCAACCTGCAGAAGGAAGTGCAGGAATTCTACTGGAACTTCAAAGTCACCACCGACCTCCTCGAACTGCGCAACCTCGTCACCGTGGCCGCCCTCATCGTGGACTGCGCCCTGAGCCGCAAAGAAAGCCGCGGTCTCCACTACACCCTCGACTATCCCGAGACCGGGGACCTCTTCGTCCGCGACACCGTCATGCGGCGGGTGTGAACTACTCTCCGAACAACGACGCCAGCCGCGCGGCCAACTTGCGCCGCAGCACCGCGTAGGAGAAATATTTTTTGCCAAGCTCGTAATTGCGCGCCGCCCAATCGGCGCGGAGTTTTTCGTCATCGAGCACCATCCGCGTCTTGGCCACCACGTCGCGGGTGACGATCTGCGACATCTCGATGGTCTGGAAGCCGAGCGGGTCGATGTCGCGGGCGTAGACCGCGTATTTGTTCACCACGACCGGCTTGCCGAAGTAGATCGCCTCGAGGAACGCGTTGCCGAAACCCTCGTAATGGCTCGGATACGTCACGAGGTCGGCATGCGGATAGACATCGTAGAGCGTGTAGGTTTTTTGTCCGGCCGCATTGCGCCCGCGCTTCTCCCCCACGCGGTCGGCGATGTAGACCGCCTCGAGCCCGGCATCGGCGATCCGCTCGTTGATGTGGTGCATGTAATCATTCCCCTCGTCGCCCGAAGGATGGGAAAAGACCAGTTTGGCCCGCGGTTCGCGCAACTGGCGGAGCAGGTCGATGGCGTGCTCGATGCCCTTGCGTGGCACGATGCGCGTCGGTTGCAGGACGAGGATGTCGTCCTCGGCCACCCCGATCTCGCGGCGGAAATCGCGGTTGTAGGAATCGAGGCCGGGCGGCGGCGTGTCGAAATCGAGCACGTTGGGAATGAGGGCGGACGGCAGTCCGTAGCGCCGCGCCAGTTCCTTCTGCGCCATCGAATTGATCACGACATGTTCGATGTGCGGGAGCGAGGGCGGAAAAGCCGCCATGAGGTAATCGGCCCCGGAGGTCACGGTGAACCGCTCGCGCTCCCACGCGAAATCGTGATGGTGCGCGATGGTCGGAATGCCGGTCTCGGCGATGTATTCGGTCACAGCCAGTCCGAGCGGGATATTCATCGGAATGGCCAGGATGTTCTGCGGGACGAGCAACTCGACCTTGAGATCGCCGACAAACGAGTAGAGGTCGGCCTTGAGCTTCTGCTTCAGTTCGTGGATCCGCGCCGTCGTTGCCGCCGAACGCGTGGTGCGTCCGAAAAGATCCTGCTGCGCCTCGAGGATGTCCGGGTGGTTGAAAAAAGCCAGCGGCACGTGGCGGCTGAATTCCGGCGCGGTGTCAAGCAGCCCGCCCATCCAGCGGCACTCGCTGCCCGCCCGCGCCAGCACCTCGGCCCATTTGCGCGTCTCCAACGTGACGCCATCGGTCCCGTGGAATCGCGTCGAAACGAAGCCGACACGCTCCGGAATGTGACAGGAAAGCGGCGCGTTGATCCTCACGGTTCTGCAATGCCGCGTTGCGATCGCGACTCCGTGAGTTAAACGTGGTGGCGGTGGATTGGAAAGCACGACTCGAACGCGAACTGGTCTTTGTCTACGGAACCGAACGCGGCGCGCCGCTGGCCCGCGAACTGGCGGCGCGGGCCGAAGCGCAAAGACACCGCATCGGACCCGACGGCTTCGACGATCCGGCGGAGGCCCTGCTCATCACCTACGGCGACCAAGTGAAGCGCGCCGATGAAGCTCCGCTCGCCGTATTGCGTGCTTTCCTCGAGCGCCGCGCCCGCGGCTTGGTCAGCGGCGTGCACGTCTTGCCCTTTTACCCGTGGTCTTCGGACGACGGCTTCTCGGTCAAAGATTTCCTCGCCGTCGACCCCGCCCTCGGCACGTGGGAAGACATGCGGGCGTTGGGCAAAGACTTCGACCTCATGGCCGACGCGGTTTTCAACCACGCCTCGGTGCAGGGCGATTGGTT
>CAYQMP010000318.1:0-2709 GCA_964418615.1 uncultured Chthoniobacter sp.
GCGCGGCGAAGCCACGCGGTCGTCCATGATCGCATCGTAGGTGAATTTCACATCGCGGGAGCCAAACGGCGCACCGTCCTGCCAGCGCACGCCCTCGTGCAAACGGAAGGTCACCACGGGCTCGGCCAAAAACTCCGGCGCGGGCACCGGCTCGATGACCAGCCCCTCCTCGCCGAAGCGTTCAATCAACCACGCGCGCAAACGCTCGAGCGTCGCCTCCTCGTTGCCGAGGAAGACCAGCTCGCCAAGGTTGCCGTTGGACCACACCCGCACGACCTGCGAAGCCAAATCGTCGGCGGCGAATTCACCCAGCACATCACCAAGGGGCTTGGGCGCGACAATGGATACAGTCCGCACCGGCATGGTCGGCACACCGAATTTCTCCGCCAACTCGCGCGAGTCATTCACCCCCGGAAGGGACAGTTCCAGCACGAGCCGCTTGCCTCCCACCGCGTAGCGCCGCAGATGCAGCGCCGCCCGGTCCACGATCCCGGCCTCCATGTTGGCCGCGGCCATGACCGCCTCCTCGTCCGTGGCAAAGAAAAAGGTGCTCCGCTGGCTCAAATCCCACTCGGCCGCCAAATCCCCGACGATTTCCAGATCGGCGTTGTATTTGAGCAGTCCGTTGAAAATTACGCCGGTGACCGAACTGGAGGCCGAATCGGACGCCTGGATCGGGTTGAGCGTGGTCGGCTCGCCGATGCTGCCGATATACATCTCGTTCTTCTTGTCGACCGAGACGCGGGCCACCGTCCACAGCGCGACAGCCGTCACCGCGGCCAGCAGCAGCGGAATTCCGACAATCAAAGTTCGCACCCGGGGCATCCGGCGCATTTTCCCCGTTAGGAACCTCTCCGCGAGCCAAAAGGACGTTCGCAACAGCCTGTTTTCCCTTTGCAGGGCGCCCCCCCGCCGCATTAATCTCGCCTTTCTGATGGTCACGGCAGTCAAGGAAAAGACGGTGGCGCAAAATGACCTCGATCCCGCGCTCATCGTACGCGCTTACCGCGTCATGCTTCTCGCGCGCGCGACGGAGGACAAACTCGCGAGCCTTTATCGTGCCGGCATGATCAAAGGCGGCGTCTTCCTCGGCAAAGGCCAGGAGGCCCTCAGCACCGCCTCGTCCATCTTCCTGAAAAAAGGCGACATCTACGGCCCGCTCATCCGCGACCAGGCCGGACGCCTCGCTTTCGGCGACACCGTCCTCGACACGCTGCGAACCTATCTCGGTTCGGCCCAGGGACCCATGCGCGGACGCGACGGCAACATCCACCGCGGCCGCCCCCGTGACGGTTATTACGCCATGATCAGCCACTTGGGCGCTCTCGTACCCGTGGTGGCAGGCGGACTCTACGCCCGGCGCTTGCGCGGCGAAACGGGCGTGGTCGGCGTCACTTCGATCGGCGATGGCGGCACATCGACCGGTGCCTTCCATGAAGGCATCAACATGGCCGCCGTCGAACGCCTTCCCCTCGTCGTCGTGGTGGCCAACAACCAATACGCCTACTCCACGCCGAACAACCGCCAGTTCGCCTGCGCCGACCTTCTCGACAAAGCCGCCGGCTACGGCATCGCCGGATTCAAATGCGACGGCACCGATCCGACGGCCTGTCTCGAAACCATGCACCTCGCCATCCAAGCCGCGCGCGAAGGCCACGGCCCGCAACTCGTTGTCGCCACCCTGCTGCGACTCGTCGGACACGGCGAACACGATGACGCCGGTTACGTCGATCCCGGCCTGCGCAAAGCCAATGTCGGACGCGATTGCCTCGAGGTCGGGGCGAAACAACTGGTCGAGGCCGACCTGGCCACGGCGGACGAGATCGCCAAGTGGACCAAGGAAGCCCACGCCGAGGTCGACGAGGCGTTGAACAAAGCCCAGCGCGAAAAGGGCCCCGATCCGAACAGTGAGGATTGGCAGGCCATCTCGACGGAACGTCTGGCCGACGGACACTACGACGCGGAGGAAGAATGAGCGTCACCTACCTCGAGGCCATCCGCGCCGCGCAGGAAAAGGCGCTGGCCGACGACCCGCGCGTCTTCATTTACGGACAGGACGTCGGCGTCTTCGGCGGCGCCTTCAAAGCGACGAAAAACCTGGCCGCCGAATTTCCCGGACGCGTCATGGATGCGCCGCTCAGCGAAGACGCCATCGTCGGTCTGGCCATCGGGGCGGCGATCGAAGGCGCGCGCCCCATCGTGGAAATGCAATTCGCCGATTTCTCGACCGTCGGCTTCAACCAGATCGTCAACCAAGCCGCCACGCTCTACTACCGCACCGACGTCCCGTGCCCCATCGTCGTCCGGTTGCCGAGCGGCGGCACGCTCGGAGCTGGTCCTTTCCACAGCCAGAGCATGGAGGCGATCTATTCGCACTATCCCGGTCTGGTCGTTATGACACCAGCCACGGTGGAAGACGCTTACAGCATGATGCTCGAGGCGGTGTCGATCGATGACCCGGTCATTTTCTGCGAGCACAAGCTCCTCTATTACCACCTCAAGGCCGACAAACTTCCCGACGCCGCGCAACCCGCCGGCAAAGCCCGCATCGCCCGCGCCGGACGCGACGCCACGGTGGTGACCTACAGCGCGATGCTCCACGAGTCCCTGCAAGCCGCCGAGGACCTCGTCGAGGAGGGGTGGCAAATCGAGGTGATCGACCTGCGCACGGTCAAACCGCTCGATACCGACACCGTCCTGGCTTCCGTC
>CAYQMP010000319.1:0-2697 GCA_964418615.1 uncultured Chthoniobacter sp.
GGCCCCAGTTCAATGTCGAGGAAGACCACATCGGGCGCGGTCTCGGTCGCCGCCGCACGCGCCGCGGCCAAAGTGTCGGCCTCGCCGAGGATTTCAATTTCCGGCACCTGCCCGAGCAAGGAGCGGAGATTGAGCAAATCTTCGCGGCTGTCTTCGACGATCAGGGCGCGCATGGGGATTGGGCAAATGTAAGCAACTGGGCGAAGGCGTAAAGAGCAGGATGCCTCAACTTTGCCAGAATTAAGAAAGCCACGGATTGAAGAAGATAGCAGAGGATAAGCGGGGCGCGCTGACACGCGCCCCGCTCAATGCTTCAGTCCGGAGGCTGTGTTCGCGCCGTGTCCGCGGCGCGAACACTATCTTCTGTCATCCTCTTTTATCCGTGGCCTGTTTTCCTTCTCTTTTGACAGCTACCCCATCTCCGGGATCTCGACCAAAAACCTCGTGCCGCGCGGCTCGAGCGTTTGCACGCGGACGGTGCCGCCGAGCAGCTCGGCGTTGATCCGCACCACGGCCAGCCCAAGGCCGACACCCTCATCGAGCGGCGAGACTTCCGTGCCGGCCTGCGAGAACTCCTCGAAAACCGCCTTTGTCATCTCCGGCGGAATTCCCGGGCCGTGATCTTCGACCATAAGCCGCAGGCCATCGTCCACTTTATCCACCGCGATGTGCACGGGCGCGTCGCCGCCCGCGCTGAATTTCAGCGCGTTCTCGCCCAAGTTGAGCGCGATTTGGGTGAGCCGCATTTGGTCGGTGCGGAAGCGCGCCTCGTCGTCGGACGGCAACGTCCACTCGAGGCGGCTGCGATGGTATTCCGCGATGGGCTCGAGAATGTTGCGGATCTCCCCCACCCAATCGGCCACGTAGAACTCGGACACCTTGACGGGCACACGGCCGGATTCGGCCGCGGAAACATTGAGCACATTGCGCAGGAGCAGATTGAGGTATTGCCCGCCGGAGCGCACGCGGTTGAGAAATTGCGTGAAGTCCGGATCCAGTTGCTGCTTTTCCCCGCGCATCCACATGGCCTGGGCCAGACTGACCAACGCGCTGAGCGGCGTGCGGATCTCGTGGCTCATCTTGGCCAGAAACTGACCCTTGGCTTCGAGCGCCTTGGCCAGCTTCTGCTCGGCTTCCACCCGATCGGTCACATCGGTGACCACGCCCGACCAGACGGTCAGGCCGTCGAGGTTCTTCCGCGGCGTGGAGACCGCGACAAACGACCGGGCTTTCTCTCCGACCATGACGCGTCCTTCCCAACGGAAAGCATCGCCCGTCTCATAGGCCTCGGCATTGGCCGCGTTGAGACGCGCGGCATCGTCGGGGTGGATGCGGGAAGCGATGATCGATGGATCGGCCAGCAGCGCCTCGCGCTCGAGACCGAACATTTCGAGAAACTGCGGGCTGACGAATTGGAAATGCGGTCCGACCACCCCCTGCCCGTCCTTCTCCAGCGCGACCTCGTAAGTCCCGGCCGCGATGTTGCCGACGAGTTCGTGCGCTTGCCGTTCGGCCGCGCGCTGCTGCTTTTCGGCCTCGCTGGCCCGCTGCCGCACCATCGCCACGACAAAAAAGACGGTGAGGATGGAAGGCCACATGAGCAGCGACAGGACCCGGAACGGAACCAGCACCGGGATGATGGCTTTCAGCTGCAATTCGAGCAGCACCAGGAGCAGACCGAATGCACCCCACGCCCCGGCAAACCAGATCTCCTCACGACGGAGATGGCGGCGAGCGAACACCGGCACCAGCCCGGCCAAGATCCCGATCAAACCCAAGGGAATGGCTAGCCGGATCGCGATGCGGAAGTCGAAAATCAGAAACACGACAATGCTAGCGAAGGTGCATCCCTCGGCGAGGCGCTGCAGCCAAAGTTGGCGCCGGCTCATCCGCGCCCGGTCGATGAAGCTTCCGTTGAACACGGCGAAAAAGAAAAGCACCACCGCGCCAGCCATACCGAACATGGTGCGCTCGACCCACATTGGCGCCCCCGATAAAGCCACCGCCGCATAACCGTGGTAGATGGCATAATAAAGCGCATAAGCCAGCGCGATAACCGCAAGATACAGGTAAAGCCGCGAGCGCTGCACCCAGCCGACCAGCAGGCTGAGAAAAGCCAGCCCCAGACAAAAGCCGAGCTGGAGTGTGTCCTCCGAAGTCTGCCACTGCTCCGAGCGCCGCATCACCTCGGCCGCTCCGATCCGCAACGGCAGAACAATAGACGTGTCCGACTCGGCTCGCAGGTAAACCGTCCGCTCCGCTCCGCGCGGCACCTCCAATTCGATCGTCGGCATGCGCTCCGACCGGGGAGGCTCATCCGCCACTCCGCCCGCGAACGATCTCACCACGCGCCCGTCAGCCACCACATACCACGCAAGATGGCTCAGCCGCGCCCAGAGCAATTTGACGATGAGGTCTTCCCCGAGGTCCGCCTCCGAGCGCACCGAGAACCGCGCCCATACCGCGTCGCGCGTGATCCCGAACGATGGCGGATCCTGCCTGGTCGCGGCAAAGTCCGCCGCCATCGCTTGCTCGATGCCCATCGCCGCCGTCGGATCGACGAAGATGGAGATGTAAGGCGCCAAGTCCGTGACGGGCAACGGTTCGTCGCCGACGATCAAAGCACCCGGAGCCGCCCAGGCACTCGCCGCGAGCAAAACCGGCAAAGCGTTTGCTCCCAAAATGGCGCGCATCATC
>CAYQMP010000320.1:0-2686 GCA_964418615.1 uncultured Chthoniobacter sp.
CGATGTCGTTGAGATCAAAAAGGAAAACGAATGACGCCATGGTTGCAAGCCTACCAGTCAGCTTTGAAGCACGGCATCACGCCGCAAGAGTGGTCCGAGCGCATTTCGGACTGCTTGCAGCGCGGCTACGTCTGGTGCTCGCCGCAGGAGTTTTTGGCCTTTGAAAACGCAGAGCACAACGGTGAGCCGGCGTATTTCGTCTACTTTGCGGCAGGCGGAACGGGCAACGTCTTGGCCAGATTTCTACGCTACGCCCCGCAGCCGCGACCGTGGGTCATCTGGCATCGACGCAACGAGACCAGGCCGCGGGTTTTTGCATGGGATAAACTAATGAAGAAAGCAGGAGGACACTAACATGGGAGGAGGAGGAAACAACAGCGCCCCGCAGCAGCAGGCAACGCCGCCAACCTTGGACTTGGCGCAGACGACTGGGCTAACGCAGGCAAACATTGACCTGTATCGCCGCAACATCGGGCCGGTCACTGAGGAGATGGGCACCGTCAACCGCGGCCAAGATGCCTTGAACACGTTTTTTGGGTTGCGGATGCTGACCGATCCCGGCGAGGCGCTCGGCCGCGCGATGGACAGAGAAATCACGCCGCTGTTGAACGAGGCGCAGGAAGAACTCAGTCAGTTGCAAGCACTGCAGCGACGGGGCGAAAAAACCGACAAAAGGACGGGCGAGAAGTTTTATCTGCTGGGCAAGGGCAAAGACGCCATTCGTCTCAGCGCAGAAAACCTTGAGGCGCGAATCAATCAGACGCAAACCGCAATCGACGGATACAACACCGACCTCGACCGCGCCCGCACTTGGGATCCGGTCGCCGAACTGACCAACACGTTCAGCGACCAATACGCAACGCGGGACCGGCTCATCGCCGACATGCAGGGAGCCATCGGCTCGACCGCCGAATACGACCGGTTCCAAGAGGCTTTGGGGCGCGGCATGACGGCGCAACAAGCCGAAATGGAGCGGGTGCAAGCCCAAGAAACAGAGCAAAGCGCCATCGGCGCCCGCCTCATGGACGCAGCCATGCGCAAAATGGACGAGGGCGGCCGGCTGTCTCCGGAGGCGCAGCGCGAGGCCGTGCAGGCGGCACGGCAGGGCATGGCGGCTCGCGGCATGGCCACCGGCAGCGCGGCGCTGGGTGCCGAACTGCTCAACCGCGACCGTTTCAGCAGGCAGCGCGAGTTTGAGAACCTCGGCTTCGCCCGAGGCGTTGAGGCCGCTGACCTGCAACGCCGCACGCAGAACACGCTCAATCGGCAGCAGGCTGGCCTGCAGAACGCGCAAGCATTCAACAACCTCTCGCAGTTCAACACGCTACAGCGGGACGCGACCAACCGATTCAACCTCGGGCTGCTCGGCCAGTCGGCCGCCGTGGCCGACACGGAGCGTTCGCGCCGCCAGCTCTTGCAGCAGGACATCTATAATTTCAGCATGGGCACCGACCCGCGCATGATGCTGGCCGGGCTCGGCTCGCCGTATGCCAACATGACGGCGCCGTCCGCCTCGGCGCTCACAACCATGGCGAGCATGACCCAGCCGATCTACACCGGCGGCAATTTCACGCCGCAGCCAACCGTCGCCGGCGGCATCAATCCGTGGGGCGGCGCCGCCGCAGGCGCGCTGAGTGGTGCCGCTGCCGGATCAGCACTCGGCCCATACGGCGCCGCAGCCGGAGCCGTCGTCGGTGGCGTCGGCGGATACCTGGCCAGCAGCTAATCAACCAAAGGAGAACACAACAATGACACCAGCACAGTTTTGGGACATCGAAATGCAGAACCAACGCGCCAACCAACGGTTGGCCGTGGAGGCGAACTTGGCCAACCAAGAGCAGAGGCGGCAGATGATTGGCAGTATTGGCGAGGCGTTGGGGGCGCTTGCCGGAGCCTATCAACAAAAGGAGCAGGACAAGTCGGACGCCAAGATCTACGGCAACCTGCTCAAGTTCATGGCCCCAGCCTTTGGTCAGCAGGGCGATGCCATGCTCAAAGAATACAGCTCGCTCAAGTCTGACCGCGACAAAGCAAACTTCGGCCGCACGGCGGCCAGCATGCTCGGGCCGATGAGCAATGCGATGATGGCGCAGGGGCGCATGGGCATCCAACAGCAGGGGCAGGCGCTGACGGCGGCGATGCCGGGTCTGCGCAATCAGGCCAACGCCGCCGCGCAGGTCGCCGCAGGACAAGGGACTTATGTCGGCCTTCCTCCCAACGTCAACCCCGACGCAATTATCACCGAATAATATGCCTCCACGCAATCAGCTCCCTCCTCCGGTTGAGCCGGATCTCCCGCCGCTTAACGATTTTGACGCCCCGATGATTCCTGGTGAAGAGCCGATCTATGCTGAGGATCTCTACGGCGATGCTAACAGCGTGCCGCAGGACGTGGTGGCCGACGTGGCGGCGATGGACATCCCGACGACCGGCATGGCGTTTGATTTTAATTCCCTGAGCGTCCAGACGCCGGAGGAGTTCAAGGCGCTGCCAACCGAGCAGCAAGAACTGCTCAAGGCAATGAAGCGCGGTGTGCAATTCACGCCGCAGTCGGCCGCGGAGTTTATCCTCAACCAGACCAAGATGCGCATGGAGACCGAGCAGAAGATGAAGCTGCGGCAGTCTGACCCTGCGGTCGCCGCCTCGGTGGAGCGCAACACGGCGGCGGCCGAGGCGCAAAAGAAAG
>CAYQMP010000321.1:0-2666 GCA_964418615.1 uncultured Chthoniobacter sp.
CTCCCAAGGCTTCAAGCCACACCAGAACTCAGCAAATTCCCCCCAAGGCAAATGCCAACCCGCGGACCGGCCACGGTCCGCGGGTTTTTGTCGCCCTCTCGCCAAGGGCGAGGAAGCGACTACCCTTCTTCCTCCGCCGCTTTGGTGTGCAGGATGTCGCCCAGCCACCAGCTGATGCCGCGGGCGGCCAGTTCGGCCAGGGCGATGGGATGCTTCTCGAGCTGCCGCAAAACCTGCGCGGTGAAGTTCGTCTCCGGCTTGCGCTCCGTGCCCGAGACCTCGATCGAGCACCAGTGAAGCCCGTCCTTGTTCCGGTTGAAGACCGTCTTGGTGGCATCGGGCAGCCAACGCAGGGCCGAATCCGGCAGACCGGCGAGGAGGGTTCCGGAAAGAGTGCCGTCCGGTGCGATGTGCACCGAGCCGCGCAGTCCGGCCTGCCCCGGGGCGAGAAGGTCGACGTCCTCGAGGTAAAGGCCCGTTCCGTCCTGACGCCACCGTGCAGCGGCCCGGGTGAGCTTCATTTCCGCGTAAGCGCGGCTTTTGAAAAATCGGTCGAGGAAGGCTTGGAAGCGGAACCCGGACAGCTTGGCATCCTGCAATTCCAAGGTGCCGCCGCCGGTGCCCTTGGCAACGTCGGTGCCTTGCCAGGCCCACGCGACTTTTCCGCCGATCGTTCCCTGCAGGCTGCCCGCGATGTCGGGCGGCAGATAAGCGCCGAGCGGGACACCTCCGACGGCGATGGAGAGCGTGGCGGCGGAGGTGGTCGTATTCCACGAACCGCTCCCCGAGGCCGTGATGCTTCCGCCGGCGCGCAGCGTGAGATCGCTCACTGTTATGACATTGTCCTGCAGTGCGTAGGTCACGGAGGCCTCGTCGATGACGAGCCGCCTCCAAGCGGCGTCACCCGAGCGGGCGGCCAATTGATCGAGGTAATCCCAGTCGTGCAGCGCGCCATCTTCGAGCCGCACGGTCCCGCTGCCGGTGCCGTCCTTTCCCGAGGCGTCGGTGGCGAATTCCGACCGACCGCTCAATTTTCCGCTGAGCACCTTGGCCGCGTCCGCGGGAAGGAAAGGCACGATGTCGAGGCGGTCGATCTCGGCCGAGGCCTTGATGCTTTTGTCGGCGTGCTGCCCGAGCCGCAGGGCCAGGTGCAGGTTGCTCCGGGGCGACTCCGGTTCGCGGAGATAGAGATAACCGATGTCGATCACCTCCCGGGTCACGTAGACCTCGAGGGCATCGACCTCCAGGGCCGGATACTCCGGATAGACGACGCGTCCGCCTCGGCCGAAATATTTGAAATTCTTCCCGATCATGGTCGCGCCGACGCGCAGGTTTTCGCCCCGCACCTTTTGCGGTCCGAGAGGCAATTCGATCGTCATGTCGGGGCACTCGATCCAGCCGCAGGTGAATTGCGAGGGCATGAGGAAGGCATACCAAGGCTTGGGGGGAAGGACCGGATCCTCGGCTTTGAGTTTGTCGTCCGGATTGATCACCCGGAACTCCGCGCGATCGATGTCGATGCGCGGGACGCTCCATTGTCCGCGGAAGACCGCCCACGGATCGAACCAGCCGCGGGCGCGCGTCGTATCGAGTGATCCGATGGCCTGACCCGGCCAGCCTTGGCTCGTGAAGTTTTCCGCCGAAACGCTGAGGCCGGGTTGCAGGGCGAGGGGCCCGAATTGTCCGTCGACTTTGAGGGCATGCGAAACAGCCTGCGAGATCATGCGATTGAACCCCGGCCCCGCGACCCAACGCGACAGGATGTCCGGAAGGTAATGCCGCGCGGCAAGCGCTCCCGCACCGAGGATCAGGGCCAGGCAGATGCCGATCGGTCGGATTTTTCTCCGGAACATGACCGTGACCTTAGCGGCAGGCCTGCCTTTGAACAACCAAGCGGCGCTCCTTCATGCTCACCCTTGTTCGCGGTGCTGCGTGGGGGCTAGACTTTTACACATCATCCCTTGGCACACCTTGGACCTTTTCCCGCGCAAACGAGCGGAAGCGGGAGGCAAACTCCCGCCGGATGACCAATTCGCCTTGGTCAAGGAATGGGCTGCTTCGTCATGAGTGACTGCTGTCATCACGAAAAGAAGACGACCCCGGCAACGCCGGTGCCGGGGACGCGCTACACCTGCCCGATGCACCCGGAGGTGGCCAGCGACAAGCCGGGTGACTGTCCGATCTGCGGCATGGCTTTGGAACCGTTGGGCGGTGCGCCGGATGACGGGGCCGAGCTGCGCGACATGACCCGACGATTAATCGCCGCCTCGGTTCTGACCCTTCCTCTCGTTGTCCTCGCCATGGCGCATTTGGCCCCGGGGACGTCCTTGGCCCATTGGAGCCACGGTGTCTCCGCCCGTTGGACGCAGGTGTTCCTCGCCACGCCGGTGTTGTTTGTCTGCGGCTGGCCGTTCCTGCGCCGGGCATGGCAGTCGCTGGTCAACCGTTCGCCCAACATGTTCACTCTCATTGCCACCGGCACGCTCGCCGCATGGGGATTCAGCCTGTCGGTGTTGCTTTTTCCCGGATGGGCCGGGACCGACGCACTCTACTTCGACGCGGCCGCTGTCATCATCACATTCGTTCTGGCCGGCCAGGTCCCTGACTTGCGGGCGCGCCGCAGGCCGGGCAAATCGCTTCGGTTCCTCAAGCACCCGTCGCACCCC
>CAYQMP010000322.1:0-2665 GCA_964418615.1 uncultured Chthoniobacter sp.
AGACAAGCGGCGCTCTATGAGCGTCGGTGCATCTCTTGGGTTATGGTCCGGCGCGCACAGAGCGCTGCCACAAAAACAAAACGGCCGTCGCCGGGGACGGCGACGCTACATGCGCTGCAAAAGCAAATCGCGCCCGGAGGGCGCGATTCACCTTTGGAATCTGGAAACTTCGCTTACCGCGAGTAGAGCTCGACGACGAGCTGTTCGTTGACCACCGGGGCGATTTCGTCGCGGGTGGGGATGCGGCTGACGGTGCCGCTGAAGTTGTCGCGGTCGACGACGAGCCACTCGGGCACGGTGCGGATCTGGGTCGCTTCCATTTGGCGGGCGGCCAGGGCGCGGGGCTTGGGCGAATCTTTGATCGAGACGGCGTCGCCGGGCTTCAAGTTGGCCGAAGCGATGTCGTTTTTGCGTCCGTTCACTTTGACGTGCCCGTGGGCCACCATCTGGCGGGCGGCGGTGCGGGTGCGGGCGAAGCCGAGGCGGTAGACGACATTGTCGAGACGGGTCTCGAGCAGTTGCAGGAGGGTCTCGCCGGTGACGCCGCGGCGGGAGAGCGCGGTTTCGAAGTAGCGACGGAACTGGCGCTCAAGCACGCCGTATTGTGCTTTAAGCTTTTGCTTCTCGAGGAGAGCAAGGCCGTATTCGGAGGTCTTTTTGCGGCGCATGCCTTTCTGTCCGTGCATGCCGGGCGGATAGCTGCGGCGCTCGAAATGTTTGGGCGAGCCGACGAGGAAGATGCCGAAGCGGCGGCTCAGTTTGGTTTTGGGTCCGGTGTAACGTGCCATGGGTGGAGAGTGTTGAGTTGGTAAGTTTGAAGTTTTAAGACACTACACGCGGCGGGCTTTCGGCGGACGGCAGCCGTTGTGGGGCACCGGCGTGACGTCTTTGATCACGGTGATTTCCAAGCCGATGGCCTGCAAGGCGCGGATGGCGGACTCGCGGCCGGCGCCGGGGCCTTTGACCCGGACTTCGACTTCTTTGAGCCCGTGACCCATGGCTTGGCGGGCGGCATCCTGCGCGACGAGCTGCGCGGCGTAGGCCGTGCTTTTGCGCGAGCCTTTGAAGCCGACTTTGCCCGCGCTGGAGGCGCCGAGGACGGAGCCGCGCTGGTCGGTGATGCTGACGATGGTGTTGTTGAAGGTGGCCAGCACGTGGGCGATGCCTTGGCTGACGTTTTTGCTGCCCTTGGCTTTGACCACTTTGGCCGGGGCCACGGGGGCGTCGAGCGAGAGGATGTCGTCGGCCGATTGGGGCGCGGCTCCTTCGCCGGCCTTGGCTTCGGCTTCTTTTTTCTTCGCCGTTTTGCCTTTGGCCGCTTTGGGCTTGGCCGCTTTTTTCTCCGCGGCGGGTTTGGCTTCGGCGGACGCTTCGGCTTTCACCTCGGCAGCCGCGGCTTCCTTGGCTTCGACGGCCTTGGTTTCCGGCGCTTCGGGATGGTGCGCGGCGGTTTCTTCCTTGCGCGCGGCGTCCTGCGATTCGTTCTTGTTTTCTTCGCTCATACTTCGACGGGATTAGACTTTGCCGGCTTTGGCCCCGGGGTTTTTCTGCACGCCGACCGTCTTGCGCGGTCCCTTGCGGGTGCGGGCGTTGGTCGAGGTGCGCTGACCGCGCACGGGGAGTCCGCGGCGGTGGCGGATGCCGCGGTAGCAATTGATGGCTTGGAGGCGCTTGAGGTTGCCCTGGAGTTCGCGGCGCAGGTCGCCTTCGATCAGGACGCCGTTGTTGCCGATGATATGGACGATCTGGGAGATCTGCTCCGGCGTGAGGTCCTTGGCGCGGGTGTTGGGATCGATGGAGGCCTCGGCCAGGACGCGTTTGGCGATGGTCGGTCCGATGCCGTAGATATACGGCAGCGAGGCTTCGATGCGTTTGTTGGGCGGGATTTCAACCCCGAGGAGGCGTGGCATATGCGTGTTATCCTTGTCTTTGTTTGTGGCGCGGGTTCTTGCAAACCACGCGCACGACGTTGTTCCGCCGGATGATCCGGCAGCTTTCGCAAAGGCGTTTGACTGAAGCTCTGACTTTCATGGTTGGGTCCTTCTATTTTTTTCGGTAGGTGATGCGTCCTTTGCTCAAGTCATACGGAGACAACTCGATCATGACCTTGTCACCCGGCAAAATGCGAATGAAGTGCAGGCGCATTTTGCCCGAGATGTGCGCGAGGATACGGTGACCGTTGGGCAATTCCACCCGGAACATCGTATTCGGCAACAACTCGACAACCTTGCCTTCTACTTCAATAGCGTCTTTTTTCGCCATGTCAAAACTTCCGGTTCACCTTTCGTAACCAGCACGGTGTGTTCGAAATGCGCCGAGGGAAGACCATCGGCCGTAACCACCGTCCATTTGTCGTCCAAAACCCGCACCGCGCTGGCCCCCATGTTGACCATGGGCTCGATGGCCAAGGTCATGCCGGCCTTCAGTTTGGGCCCGCGTCCGGCTTTGCCGTAATTCGGAATTTGCGGATCTTCGTGCAATTTACGCCCCACCCCGTGGCCGACGAATTCGCGGACCACGGAATAGCCGCGGGCCAGCGCGGCCTGTTCGATGAAGGAGGAGATGTCCCCCACCCGGCGTCCGTGGGTGACGTGCGGGATGACGTCACGCAGGATGCGGGCGGTGTCCTCGACGAGGCGGTCGACTTTGGGTGGCACCACGCCGA
>CAYQMP010000323.1:0-2665 GCA_964418615.1 uncultured Chthoniobacter sp.
TTTGAGGTTCGGGCTGCGCGCCGGACGAACGAGCGGATCCAGGGTTTGCGAGAGGTCCATGCGCGAGACATAAACTTGCCCGCCGAAATAGATGACGGGAAAAGACAGCCAGTTTTTCACCCCGTCGATGCGCGCCTCGCGCGACCCGGCGCGGAAATCCATCCGGCGTCGCTCCGAGACCAGCGACACCGCGCGATCGCCGCGCGGCAGGACCTTCAGCTTGTAGAACGCTGCAATCTGGGTGACCGGAAGGTAGTCCCGACCGCCCAACTTTTTGATGCGCCACGCCGCGGCGCCGTCGGCCACCCCGAGCAGGAGGACCACCACGATGAGCCACCCGCACCAGACGGGTTGCGCTTTGCGGAAGCGGGGCATCATGGGGCGCGCACCCTAGCGGAACACCGCCCCGGCAACAACCCCGTTAGGCCTCGTCCTCGTCCTCATCCTCCCGCGGCGGCGCCAACCGGCGGTATTCCTCGATCACCTTTGTCGCCGTGTGTCCGAGCAGGGCGGCCACGCCGACGGTGAGAAGAAGCCCGCCGCCCCACAACGCGTATTCCGCCGGCCCCGGTTCCGACTCGCCGCGCAAGATACGGATCCCCAACTGCCCGAGCGTTCCGAGGTAGCAGTAGAGGAAAATTCCCGGCAACCGCCCCAGCGCGACCCATTGCATGCACTCCCAAAACCGCACCTTCGTGATGCCGTAAAGGTAGTTGAAGAGACTCGTCGGGAAGAGCGGGTTCAACTGGCTGTAAAAAATGATGCGCGGCCCGTGTTTGGCGATGGCTCCGTCCAACGCCGCCCACCGCGGATCGCGCAGGATGCGCTTGCGCACGAATTTGCGTCCGAGTTTGTTTCCGACAAAAAACGCCACCGCCGCGCCGAGCAGGTTGCCGGCCAGCACCAGCAGCGTCCCCCACCACAGTCCGAAGAAAAATCCCCCGCCCAAGCTCAGGATTCCCCCGGGCAGAAAAAGCACCGTCGCCGCCATGACGAGGAGCGGATAAATGATGACGCTCATCGCTCCCCAACCCCGCACCACTTCCTCCGTGTCCTCCACCGCGCCGAGAAAAGGTGCCGAGCGCGCGACGTAAACCAGCGCGGCCACGACCAGCAGCGCGACCACCGCCTGGACAAACGTTGCTTTGGCCGCAGATTTCATCGCCGCTCCGGCCCCCATTGCCGCACCGCCCGCAAGGCGAAGAGAAACATGACCGCGGCGAAGACCGCCGTCGCGCCCATGGCCATGGCATAAGACGGCACCAGACCGAGGTCCGCCCCGTCGCCGTAGAAAGCCCGCCGCACCGCCGCCGTGACATAAGCCAGCGGGTTGACCGCCGCCGCCCACCCGGTCCAAGAGTCCTCGCGCGCCGGGAAGAACGCACCGGAAAGAAGCCAAAGCGGAATGAGAAGCAGGTTCATCAGGACATGGAATCCTTGGGTCGATTCCAGCGGCCACGCGATGATGAAACCCAGCGCGGTCAAGGCAAAGCCCCCGAGCAACAGCGCGGCAAGCAAGCGCAAGGCGACAGCAAGATCAACAGGCAGCCCGGCCCAAGGCGCCGCGAGGCAAAAAAGCGCGGCCTGCCCGGCGGCCAGCGTCATCCCGCCGAGACATTTGCCCAGCACGATGGACGCTCGTGAAACGGGCGCCACGAGCACACCCTGCAGAAAACCATCCCGCCGGTCCTCGATGATCGACACGGTGGAAAAAATTGCCGTGAAAAGCAGAATGAGCACGACCGTCCCCGGAAAAAAATAGCGCATAAACCCGCCTTCGATTCCCGGCGCAGCGAAGCTTTCGCCCAGACCCGATCCGATGAGCAGCCAGAAAACGAGCGGCGTGGCCAGCGCGCCGGTGATGCGGTTGCGCTGACGCAGGAAGCGCATCATCGCGCGATGCCACAGCGCGAGGCTCGGCAAGACCAAAAGACCGCGGCGCCCGTTCATGGTTCGCCCTCCCCGCGCAGCACTTCCCCGGTCAAAGCGAGAAACACGTCCTCGAGCGTCGGGCGCCCCACGGTTACGACATCCGCCGCGGCGCCCAGATTCGCCACCAAACGCGCGGCGTGATCACCACCTCCCGGAACTTCGACGCGCACTTTTCCATCGCGCACGGCCACGGGCCAATCGAATGCCGCCCGCGCCTGCGCCGCAAGGGCATCCGGATCCGGCCCCGACAATACCGCCACATCGTTGCCCAGCCGCGCCCGCAAGGCGGCGGGGGATTCGCAGGCCAGCAGGCGCCCGCGATGCAGAATGGCCACGCGGTCGCAGACCTCCGCCTCATCCAGCAAGTGCGTGGTTGTCACGATGGTCACTCCCGATTCCCGCCGCAGCTTCGACAACACGGCGCGCAATCCGGCGCGTGCCGCGGGATCGAGCCCCGTCGAGGGTTCGTCGAGGAGCAAAACACGCGGGCGCGGCAGCAGGCTCTTGGCAATCTCCACCCGGCGCTGCAGACCGCCGGACAAGGTCTGCACACGGTCGTTCAGGCGGTCGGCAACTCCGAGCGAATCCGCCGCTGAGCGCAAACGCTCTTCCAAGTCGGGCCTGCGCAGACCGTAAAGCCGGCCCGCGCAGCGCAAATTCTCCGCCACGGTCAGCTGAGGATCCAGCGCCGGGGATTGGAAAACCACCCCGAGATGGTGGCGAACGTCCATCG
>CAYQMP010000324.1:0-2664 GCA_964418615.1 uncultured Chthoniobacter sp.
AGCAGGTATTCGCGGACCAGACGGTCGCTCTCGTAGATGTTTTCGGCCAAGCGGGCGCCGCGGCTGCTACGCGAGCAGGCTCTCCATGTAGGGCGACGGATGGAAGTCCTTGAGGAGGATTTCCACTTTGTTGTCGCGGAAGATGCGCACCTCGGAGGATTTCACCTCGGGCGTCTTTTCCGGCGAAAAGAGAATGTCGTCATGGGTCGCGTTCATCTTGTTGGCGAAGCGGTCCGGCGTGAGGCTGCCGCCGAGATGGTCGCTGCGGCCCGTGGCGATATGGAAGGTGCCGCGGATTTTTTCGTCTTGGATGTCTTTGCCCGAGACGGGAAGCACCTGTGTGCCGAAACCGAGTTCACCGAGTTCTCCGGTCACCGGATCGCTCTCCAGCTTGCGGTTGTGCGCTTCGACGGTTGCGGCATTGCCTTTGATCAGGGTGGCATTTTTGATGCGGCCGCCGGTCACGTGCATGAGGCCGAGCGTGCCGTCCTCGTATTTCATGGGGAACTCGCCCTCGGCCCCGACCGGAACGTAATAAATTTCGCCGGCCGGCAGATTGGCCACGTCGGGTTCGGTGCCGCGGCAGAGGCCGTGGCTTTTCTGCGCTTCCTGCTGACCCAGCTGGAGCTTGAGCGTGTGCTTGGCGCCGTTGTCGAGATGGAAGTCCAACTCGACCCAGTCGGCACGGGTCATGCCTTGGCGGAGTTTCTCGGCCTCGGCGCTGACTTCGTCATAGTCGACGGAAAGACCGGAGGAGAGGATGATGTCGTTCACCCCGTGCAGCGTGGCGCCGCGGAAGCCGTGCTTTTTGGCCGAGGCGGTCAAGGGAGCGGTCGCCGAGTAGGTCGAAACGCAGAGGATCAGGTCGTAGTTCGGATAAATGTCTTTTTCGAAGCTGAGCTGGCTTCCGTCCGGAGCGTAGGCCTCGTCGGGCAGGTCGAGATTGCTCCCGCCGGTCATTTCGTAGGCATAGATCTCGCCGCCTTTGAGCCCGAGTTCGTCGAGCACGCCGTTTTTCAGGCCTTGATAGAAAACATCGTGCGCTTTCTTTTGCACGGTGAGGCTCGGGTCCTGCAGGAATTTGAAATCGGCTATTTCGCGCGGATCTTTGAGATCGATGAGGACGCAAACGCGCTGTCCGGGCTGGGGTTCGAAGGTCTTCTTGAGCAGGCGGCTCAAGCTGAAGGGAGGGAAGGATCGGTTGCTCATGATGTAACAGATGGAATTGTAGTGTGTGATCCGTTACGAATGGAAGCACATGTCGGAGGCGGAAAATAACAGCGCTCACGAAGCCGCAGCCCCTGCGAAGGCAAGCGTTGCCGCCATCGTCCCGCTTTTCCCCAAACTCCCGGGCATCCGCGAGTCTCTCGCCTCGCTCGGCACGCAGACGCGTCCACCCAATCTCGTGGTCCTGCTCGACGACGGAAGCAGTCCGGATGCGGAATCACTGCACGAGGTCATTCCCGACCTGCACGTCGAGGTGGCGCAGGTGGAACCCGGGCCGCTCGCCTCGGCGCTCGGGGCGTTGTCCGAATACCTGGCCCATTTCGATTATCTCACGCTGCTGCAAGCCGGAGATGCTTACGCCCCGGCGCGGATCGAAAAATGCCTCGCTGCCTTGCAACAAGCACGCGAGGGACGTCCGCTGGCCATGGCGGTGACCGGCATCGTGCCGGTGGACGGACGCGGGCGCGAACTTCCCGCGGATGATCCGCGCGCGGTGCACTTGGAACGCCTCTGGGCGCCGGGCCGCGCCGGTGCGGAATTGGCCGATTGGCTGGGCACCGCGCACTTTGCCGGTCCGATCTCGAATATTTTCCTGCGCCGCGATTTTCTGGCCGGCGAGAGTCTCCCCGCCGATGCGCCGCATCTCGCGCAGGTTCTCGTCATGCTGGCCGGCCTGCAGGGACTTCTCACCGTGGTGGACGAACCGCTTTTGTGGCACTACCCGCCGGCAGTCGAACGCGAGCCCACCCCGAAGGCCGCGGCCGATCTCCTGCATACCCAGACGGCTTTGCTCACCGCACTGCGCGACAAACTGGCGGCGTCACCCGAGACACGGCGCAGCCTGGCCAGTTGCCACCGTGCGGCTTGGAACAATCTCACCGGGTTGCGCGAAGATCTTTTCCAACAAGCCGTCCTGCGGCTCGCCTCGATGGCGTCGCCCGAGGACGTGCAGGCGGTGACCACCGAGGTCCTGCGCTCGCGCGAAGCCCAGACTGTTCCGGCCCATTGGCAAGCGTTGCTCGACGGGAAAGATCCGCTCGACCTCGCGGGCTACGCGGCCGCTTTGCGCCGCACGCGAGGCAAATTGGAAGACGCGCTGGAGGAAAACGAGCGCCTCGGAAAAATCGCCGAAGCGGCGCAGGACTCGGGCTGGGTGCGCTTCGGCGCGTGGCTGGGTGAACGCAGTGCGCGGCGGATGATGGAGATGGAGCAGGCGGATGAAGAGGGAAGCGTAGCGTCCGAGGCTCCGGCTGCGGAGGGCGGGGAAGACAAGGGCCCGAAGATGTAGTCGCGGCACTTGGCGCCGCGAAGCGATGGTTTCGTCGGCGGGGACGCCGACGCTACAGCAATGTAGCGGCGCCGTCCCGGCGCGATATCTACCGGAAACAATCGCGATGGGGACATCGCGATCCACCTACTTGGCGCCGGGTGTCGTCT
>CAYQMP010000325.1:0-988 GCA_964418615.1 uncultured Chthoniobacter sp.
GAATCCGAAGTCTGACGGTTTCCGAATGGCGCGCGCCCACGATGCCACCCACCGCCAAAACGGTTCTTCGGCGTGTCCCTTCAACCGCCAGTCAATCGCCTTACCGCCAGCCGTTCGCCCACGCGACGACACAGAACGCGCGTCGTTTACGAAAAAGCGGGTCAGCATATCCATGTACCCCAAATGGCCCAACGCTTCCGACGACGTTCCAAGCTCGATGTAATCGTTGGGCGCTGCCGTCGCGGTGCCAAGCAGTCGGTACTGGATGCGACGCATGAACTCGGTAACGTCTGCGCGTCGTGTCCCTTCGAACGACTTGATAGCGGACGACTCGTCACAGACAACGCCGCCGAAGTCGCGCCAGTCGAACCGTCCGAGCTGTTCGTAGTTTGTGACGACAATGGGGGAAGTGATCATGCCGTCGCGCGAAAGCGCAGCGTCGTGTCCAAACTTTTCGGCCTCCGCGACAATTTGAAACCCAACCGCCAGCGGCGTGAGCAGAAGCACAGGCTTGCCGGTGTGCCGGTACACGTTCTCAGCCCATGCCAACTCCATCGGCGTTTTCCCCATGCCGCAATCAGCGAAGATCGCACCGCGACCTTTCCTCACCGCCCACTCGACCAAAAGTTTCTGATAGTCGAACAGGTGGTCAGGTAACGTGACCGGTTCAAACCCGCCATCGTCGTCAAGTTGCGCTTTCTCCTCAAGAAAACGCGCATACTCGTTAGGGATTGCTCCCATTGGTTGTCTCCGTTTCTCCGCCCATCGTGTAGGCGGCTTCTCTCTCTGTGATGAACATAACTAATCCGTCGTCGCCGTACAAGCACCAACGGCCACCTAACGCCGTCTGACGGTATGCGGGCCACTCCCACGGCCTAGCCCACCCCGGCACCGCAAAACCGCTTGTACGGGCTTCCTGCGGGTTTTCCGTTTTCCACCGGTGACACCATGATCCAAGCTGACTTGCACTTGGAGTTATGGTTTGTCT
>CAYQMP010000325.1:998-2656 GCA_964418615.1 uncultured Chthoniobacter sp.
GACAGTTTGAGCACAACAGTTGCAGGTTGCTTGCCGCCGTCTGCCCGCCCTGGCTGCGGTTTTTGCGATGGTCACGCTCGAGCCGGTCGTGCGAACCGCAGCGGACGCATTGCACGTCACGCCGGGTGACCAACTCGTAGGCGTACCGGTCGGATGCTTTCACCGCCCGCCGCCTTTCGCTCGAGCCTTCGCCACCGCAGAACGCTCCTTCGGAGTCAACCCACCCCACACCCCTAAATGGAACCCGTTCCCAATCGCATAGTCAAGACACTGCTGCTTTACGCGGCAAGGTTCGCAGATTGACCGCGCATAGTGCGCCGGTTCACCCTTCTCGGGGAAAAACAGTTCGGGGTCGGTTTGGGTGCAGTTCGCGTCGTCCATCCACGCGACCGGTTCAAACCTCATCGGGCGCACCCTTCGGCGGGGGCAGTTCGCGCCAGTCAAAAGACGGCCATGTAACCATCGCGGCCAGCTCCCGCCGTTGCCGTCGATCACCGCTCACCGTCCAATACCTAACTTTTGGCTTTCTCGGAACCCGCGTGCCGTCGTGTCCGATGCGGTAAGCGTTACGCGAGTGCGAACCGTCTATGGGCACCCTGTCGAAGCGGGGCGTTTTCCTGTCCATATCTGACCATCCCGCGTAACGGAAATTTGCGGCCCGGTACACGTAGCCCTGGTGCCCGTGTGCGGTGTCAGCGTAGGAAATGACAATGAACGGCGGCAAAAGTCGCAGCGCTGCGCCGAGAAGCACGGTTTCGGAGTTGCGAGGTTCGTCGTCGCTAACCCAAAGCCGGTTTAGCTCGATAACTTTGTTGGGGCTTGTCACGCACGCTGACAATTGCGCGTGACGTGACGCAGGAAACCCAAACGTAACCACCCCGACCACCTCGCCGCCCCGCTGTAATGCGTAGGCGTAAGAAATCGGAGGGCGACGGTGCAAATAGTGATAGGCGACCACAACCCGCGCAGCTACGTCACTTGCAATCTGCGATACCCAGCGCCCTCCGGCAACATCTACGCCACCGATGCAAACACTCAACGTCACGTCATTCATGAGCGCCCCCAGTTAGCTCAAAATCTTTAGGATAAACCTTTTGCAGCTCCCAAATCGTTAGTTCGCCGGTCGCCGCTTCATACATCTCGACGAAACACTGCGGGCAGCAAATGCCCTCCCTGCCAGTCTCTGCCGCCCACGCCGAGGTCGCACGCGGCGATGGCAGCGGCAATGCTTTCGTCCCGGTCCATCTCGGTGGTGTCGAGCACGAAGGCGTCCTCGGGCACCACCAGCGGCGCGGCGGCGCGGGTGCGATCGCGCTCGTCACGGCGGCGCAGATCGTCCTCGATCTCCAGCAGCGTGTGGCTTTCGCCGCGGTCGCGCATTTCCTGCCAGCGCCGCTTCGCGCGTGGCTCCACGCTGGCGGTGACGAACAGCTTCACATCGGCATTGGGGGCGATCACCGTGCCGATGTCGCGTCCGTCCAGCACCGCGCCGCCGGGCTGCCCGGCAAATTTCTGCTGCCGTTCCAGCAGCGCCTTGCGCACGCCGGGATGCACCGAGACGCGGCTGGCGAGGCCACCGGTTGCCTCGCTGCGCAAGGCCGGGTGGCCGAGCAGCTCGTCCGGGAGCGGCTCGCGGCGTGGACGGCCGCCGGCCTCCT
>CAYQMP010000326.1:0-2654 GCA_964418615.1 uncultured Chthoniobacter sp.
AGACGAGGAAGCCCGTGCTCAGCGCGCCGAGGACGAGGTATTTTGTGCCGGACTCGAGGCTGGCTTCGCTGCGGCGCAAGTAGGAGACGAGGATGTAGAAGGCAATGGTGACGAGTTCGAGCGAGACGAAGATCATCACGAAGTCCACGGCTGAGGCCATCCACATGAGACCGGCACAGGCGAAGATAGGGAGGACGTAGAATTCACCGAGTCCGGCCCCGCGGCGTTCGGATGGCATGTTCGCTTCGACGGTCGGCGCGTATTCGAGCGACATGACGAGCACGACGATGGCAGTGAGAAGGGCGAACTGTTTGAGGAAAATGGCCAACGCATCGGCGCTGTAAAATCGCGCGTAGGGCGCAGCGGCGTTCATGGCGGCGGGGTCGATGAATAACGTCGCGCCGAGGATGCCGATCAATCCGGCGATGCCGGCATAGGCAATGCCGCGCTTGGCACCTGCGCCGGCGAACGCTTCGGCGACCAGCAGGAGGATGCCGAGCAGGACAACCAAGACTTCGAGGTAGAGCGGATTCATCAGTTCAAAGCGGCGAAGACCGGGTTGAGGTAATCGAGGAGGAGTCCGGGACGGAATCCGGTGAGCAGAAGCACGGCAATGAGGAGGATGACGGCCCAGCGTGCATCACAACCGAGGTCCTCGGTGTCGTCCTTGATCGCTGGTCCGCGCGCACCCCAGAAAATGTTGCGGTAAGCGCGCAGCATGTAGACGGCGGAGATGACCACGCCCCAGAGGGCGAGGGCGGTGCAGGTTTGGAACCAGTTGAAGCCGCCGACCGTGCCGCGGGCGAAGGCGCCGAAGAAAATCATGATTTCGCTGGCGAAGGTGGCGAAGCCGGGGAGTCCGACCGAGGCCATGGCGGCGAAGCCGAAGAGGAGTCCGAGTTTCGGCGTGAGGCCGGCCAGGCCCCCGAGTTCGCGGAATTCGAGCGTGCCGGTGCGGCGTCCGATTTCCCCGCAGAGGGCGAAGAGCGCGGCGACGGTGAGTCCGTGGGCGAAGAGCATGAGGGACATGCCGCCCAGTCCGAGCTGGTTGAGCGCGACAAACCCGAGGAACGCGTAGCCCATGTGCATGACGCTCGAGTAGCCGAGCATGAGGTCGAGGCGTTTTTGCGCGATGGTGACGAAGCCGACGTAGAGGATGTTGCCGAGGAGCAGGACGAGGACGAGGTGGGCGAATTGCTGGATTTCCTCGGGGAAGATGGGAACGGCGATGCGGAGGAGTCCGTAGAGTCCGAATTTCTTGAGCACGCCGGCGTGGAGCATGGCGGCAGGCGCGGGAGCCGACGCGTAGGCCTCGGGCGCCCACGTATGGAAGGGGAAGAGGGCGATGAGGATGCCGAAGCCGAAAAGGATGAGGAGATAGACGACAGGTCCGGGCGTGAGGATGCCGGCGTAGCCGAGTTGCTGGAGGAGGCGGATGTCGAGGGTGCGGAGTCCTTCGGGCACGGCGAGCCACAGGCCGATCAGTCCGAGGAGAAGAATGAAGCTGCCGAAGGCGAGGTAGATGGTGACCTTCCACGCGATGCGCTGGCGTTCGCCCGAGCCCCAGATGCCGATGAGGAGGAAGGTCGGAATGAGGGCGAGTTCGTGAAAGGCGTAGAAGAAGAAAAGATCGATCGAGGCGAAGGCACCGATGGCTCCGGCGGAAATAAAGAGCAGGCACGCGTAAAACATGCCGGGGGATTTTTCGACCTGCGGGGTGACCCAGACGGCGGCGAAGGTGACCAGCGTGGCGAGGAGGAGGAGCACCATGCTCAGTCCGTCGGCCCCGAGCGAGAAACTGATCCCGTAGGCGGGGAAGAGGGCGTTTTCGCTGACGAATTGGAAGCCGCCGATCTCGAGGTTGTAGGACGCGAGCAGGTAGAGGCTGAGGAGGAGGTTGGCGCCCGCGCCGAAGAGCGAGATGCGGCGCGGCGCGGCGCCCGCCATGCAGAACGCGGCGGTGACCAGCGGGATGAGGATGAGAGAAAGCAGCGGGCTCATCAGCGGAAGACAAGGAAGTAGAGGACGAGCAGGACGCCAGCGCCGAAGAAGAAGGCGTAGGCTTGCAGGTTGCCGAGTTGGAGAAGACGCAGGACGTAGCCCGTGGCCCAGACAGTGCGGGCGCTGCCCGTGACAAAGAGCCCGTCAATGATCCAGCGGTCGAACCACGAACCGAGCACGGCGAGTCCGCCCTGCACACGGGCGACGAGCCAGTTGTAAAAATTGTCGATGTAGAGGCGGTTGGCGAAGAACGGGATGCGGACGGGATCCTTGGCCGGCCCGCGCAGGTAGAGGAGGGCGGCGAGAACGGCGCCGACCGCGAGGAAGCCGAGGACGATTTTGTGCGCGATGGCCGGCGCTTCGGCGTAGGGAATGTCGAAGAAGTGGCCGATGAACCACGGGTAGCCGGCGATGACCGCGGGGATGGCGAGGATGACCAGCGGGATGGTCATGACGAGCGGGGATTCTTTGGCGTGTGCCGCGTGGTCGGCGCGCGGTTTGCCGAGGAAGACGACCATGAGGAGACGGAAGGTGTAGAGCGCGGTGAGCAGGACGGCGCCGGCGGTGATCCAGAAGCCGGTGCGGTTGTTCAGCCAGGCCCATTCGATGATGTTGTCCTTGCTGAACGACCCGCTGAAGAACGGCACGCCGGC
>CAYQMP010000327.1:0-2647 GCA_964418615.1 uncultured Chthoniobacter sp.
CATGCGCATTGCCACGCTGGCCATGGGCTATGCGGACGGCTACCCGCGCCAGACTTCGAACAAGGGCGCACAGGTCCTCATCCGCGGCGAACGTTGCCCCATCCTCGGCCGCATCACCATGGACCAGTTCATGGTCGATGTGACCGATCTCCCGCGCGACGTGGCCCCCGGCGAAGAAGTGGTGCTTTTCGGGAAGCAAGGAGACGAAGTCATCACGGTCAATGAAGTGGCCGCGTGGGCCGGAACGATCACGTGGGACATCCTCACGCGCCTGGGCAAACGGGTAGCCCTCGAGCACGTCCATTCATGAGGTGTAGCGGCGCTCTATGAGCGTCGGAACATTCCTACTCAAGGCACCGACGGTCATGGACCGCCGCGACAACCAACGAGAGAAACGGAACTACGCCTTCCGCCCGCAGCAGGCTTTGAACTTCTTCCCACTGCCGCAGGGACAGGGCTCGTTGCGGCCGACCTTCGGGGTATCGCGACGGACGGGGAGTTCGATCTTCAGCTCACTTTGCCCGGCCGCGGCGTCCGGGGCCGGAGAGCGCACGCCGGCCGAACCGTCGGGCGATTCGCCGCCGGACAGCTTCTGCTGCAACTGGGAGAGGAAGGTCTCGAAGGAAGCCAGGTTCGTCGTGCTGCGGAAGAGATTGGCCAGCACCTCGCCGCGGATGCGGTCCATCAACTCGACGAACATCTTGTAGGCCTCGCTCTTGTATTCGACGAGCGGGTCTTTTTGTCCGTAAGCGCGCAGATAGACACCCTCGCGGAGGCCGTCCATGGCATAGAGATGCTCCTGCCAGAGGCGGTCGATGGCGTTGAGCATGATGTAGCGCTCGAGCATTTTGAGCGCGTCGCCCTGCTCGTGCCCGGCCTTCAGCTCGTAGGCGGCTTTGATTTTTTCGACGAGAAACTTGCCGTTCTCCTCGACGGTGCGTGTCTCGAACTGCGCCGTGTCTTTCTTCAGTCCGAGCGGGAAGGTCTGGTTCACCCACTGGAGCAAATCTTCGTAGTCCGGCTCACCCTGTTCGCCGGGCGCGAGCAGCTCCTCGACTTTCTTCGGAACCATCTCGTCAATCACCTCGTAGACCATGGCGCGGGGCTCGTCAGTCTCGATGGCATCGTTGCGGTAACCGTAGATGACCGCACGTTGCTGGTTCATCACATCGTCGAACTCGAGGGTCCGCTTGCGGATCATGTAGTTGCGCTGCTCGACGCGCTTTTGCGCGGTCTCGACGCTCTTGTTGAGCCACGGATGCTCCAGCTCCTCGCCCTCCTCCATGCCGAAGCGCTCCATGATCTTGGTCATGCGGTCGGCCGCGCCGAAATTGCGCATGAGGTCGTCTTCGAAGCTGACAAAAAACTGCGAGCTGCCGGGGTCGCCTTGGCGGGCGCAGCGTCCGCGCAGCTGGCGGTCGATGCGGCGCGACTCGTGGCGTTCGGTGCCGATGACGTGGAGTCCGCCGACTTCTTGCACGCCGGAACCCAATTTGATGTCCGTCCCGCGGCCCGCCATGTTGGTCGAAATGGTCACCGTCCCCGGCTGGCCGGCACGGGAAACGATCTCGGCTTCCTGCAGGTGGAATTTGGCGTTGAGCACATTGTGCGGGATTTTCTCGCGCTTGAGCATGCGGCTGAGCAGCTCGGACGACTCCACGCTGGCCGTGCCGACCAGGACCGGCTGCTTCTCGGCGTGGCGCTTTTTGATTTGCTCGATGACCGCGTTGTATTTCTCGCGCCGCGTCTTGTAGATGCGGTCGTTGGAGTCCTTGCGCGCCACCACGCGGTTGGTCGGGATGACGACAACGTCGAGCCCGTAGATATCGTGGAATTCGTTGGCCTCGGTCTCGGCGGTGCCCGTCATGCCGGCCAGTTTTTCGTAAAGGCGGAAATAGTTCTGGATGGTGATCGTGGCCAACGTCTGCGTCTCACGGTCGATCTGCACACCTTCCTTGGCCTCGACGGCTTGATGGAGCCCGTCACTCCAGCGGCGCCCCGGCATTTTGCGGCCGGTGAATTGGTCGACGATGATGACTTTGTTTTCCTCGACGACGTATTCGACGTCTTTCTCGTAGAGGCAGTAGGCCTTGAGCAGCTGGGAAATGTTGTGGATGCGCTCGGCTTGCGCGTCGAAATGCTGCTGCTTCTTCGCTTTGGCCTCGATCTTGTCCTTGTCCGAGAGCGAGGCGTCCAGATCGACGTCGGTGAACTCGTTGATCAGGTCGGGAAGGACGAAGGCATCGGGGTCGTCCGGATTCATGAACGACCTCCCCTTCTCCGTGAGGTCCGCTTCGTGCTGGCGCTCCTCGATGGTGTAATAAAGCTCCTCTTTCAGCGCGACGAGGGCCTCTTTGTTCGTGTCTTGGTAGAACGAGAGCTCGGCCTTATCGAGCAGCTTGCGCATCTCGGGCTCTTCCATCAGGCGAAGGAGCCCCTTGTTGCGCGGTTCACCCAGTTTGACTTTGAAGAGCGCACGCCCGGCGTTCTCCTCGTCGCCTTTTTCCAGCAACTCCTTCACCTCGGTGACCAGCCGGTTGCAGAGCATGGTTTGCTTGCGGACCAGTTGCTCGACCAGCGGCTTGAAGCGGTCGTATTGGTGGGTCGAAACGGTGGCCGGGCCGCTGATGATCAGCGGCGTGCGGGC
>CAYQMP010000328.1:0-2643 GCA_964418615.1 uncultured Chthoniobacter sp.
ATGGTGACCGTGTCGCCGGTGATGCGGCGGACGGTGCGCGGCTTGTCCGGGGCGTCGCGGCCGCCGGGGACAACCCACGGCATGTCACTGGTTGAACCCCCGTTGAACTGGAGGGGATCAACGCCGCCGCCGGGGCCCTCGGCGTTGAAGGGGGCGTAGCAGACCCAGCCCTGGCCGCCCATGCCGGGGACGCGGATGGTGGCGGTGCCGTCTTGGTTGACGAAGACGGTGTCGGGGTTGTTGCCCGTGTAGTCCTTGAGCGGCGTGCCGCCCGCGAAGGCCGTCTGGACCGTGCGTGTCTGGTCCCAGCCCGAGTCGTTGAGCGCCACGAGCAGGAGGCCCTCGCCCCAATCGGGTCCGGAATTGTTGTTGAGATCGTCGTAGCGCTCGAAGGCGAAGTAGTCACCCTCCGACCAGCGGGTGTATTCCTTGCCGCGCGCGAATTGGTTGTGGATGTAGACGAGGTTCGGGATCGCGCGGGTCTGGTAGTTGTTGACCGTGTCGCCCATGGCGTAGTCGTAGCCCTTCTCCATCCACGTGTTCTTGCCGGGCGCGCGGCCGATCTGGTCCTGGCGGAGGTTGTTGCCCGAGAAGTAGACGACCGGCACGCCGACGCGGGTGAGGACGTAGGCGTAGGCGAGTTCCAATTTGCCCGGGGCGGCCTCGTCGTGGCTGTGGGCGAACATGACGCCCTCCTCGGGACTGAAACCCGAGAAGCCGGCGAGCGCGGCGAGGTTGCCGTTGTTGAAGGCGTCGCTCATCATGCTCTTCTTGCGCGGGAAGTCGAGGTAGCGGGTCTTGATGCCCCAGTTGGGGTCCGAGGGATTGCGCCAGTAGTCGACCTCGCCGACGCTGCCGATGAAGAACTCCGAGTAGACCAGTGCGTCATCGCGGCGGATGTCGTTGGTATACATGTCGTCGAAAGGGTCGGCGTCGTTGAGGCCGCGGCGTTCGTTGAAGTTCTTCTGGATATTGTAGATCAGGGTCTTGTCACGAATCGAGGGATCCTGGCCCGGGAGGCCGAAGAAGTCCTTGTAGACGTGCTTCGGGGCGTCGAGGCGGACGCCGTCGTAGTCCATCGCGTAGCCCAGCCAATTGATCCAGCGGACGACGAAGTCGCGGGAGTTCTCGTTCGGCAGGGTGTCGCCGGGGTTGTGGTAGGGGTATTTCTCGTAGTCGCCGGGGTGGCGGACGAACGGCGTGGGGTCCGGGGCGTAGCCGACCGAGGCGAATCCGCCGACCTGGAATCGGTTGTCGAACTCGAGGACGATGTCCATGAGGCTGACGAGTTCCTGGTGGAGTGTGCCGCCGGTGCCGTTGTTGGCGTCCCAGAGATACATGCGCTCCGCGCGGCGAAACCCGCCGGGTTGGTTGGCGTCCTCCCACACGTGGAAGTCCTGCGGGACCATGCCCGGGTAGGTGCGGAAGTCGGGGCCGTTGCCCGTGTGGTTGAAAACGATGTCCGGGTAGATTTTGATATCCGAGTTGTGGGCGCTGTCGACGAGGCGGCGGAGCGAGGTGCGCGAGCCGTAGCGGGTCTCCCAGTGGCCGCGCTGCGGGTGGTCGCCGAGGTCGAAACGGTCGAACGAATTGTAGCCGACGTTGCCGCCGTAGGCATACGGGTAGGGACCGCCGATGGGCGACTTGGCCGGCGGCGGGGTCCAGATCGCCTCGTAGCCGATCTCGGCGAACTCCGGCATGCGCTGATACATCTCGTCCCATCGGGTCTCGAAAAATTGGATAATTACCTCCGAGCGGGCGGTAAAGGACGTGGTGGCGAGCGCGGAAAGCGCCAAAAGTGAGATACGAAAATAGCTCATGGTCTGGGGTTTAAATGGAACAAGCGGTCGCAAACGGCCGACCGCGAACTTTCGAAAATATACATAAAAATCAGACAGCGCAAGCGGCGGGTTGTTCGAAAAAGCAAACGTCCGTTTGAAGTCCGGCCATGGTTGACGCCATTCCACACCGGCCCCAATGTCCCCTGCCATGAATCGCGCCGCTTCCCGCCTCGTTCTGCACGCCTTCGATGAACTGCGCGTGCGAACCGCGGCGGAGGAACTGCGGGCCGAACTCGGTGGCGCCCCGACACTCGCCCTTGCCTTTCTCTCCGCCGGCTACACCCCGCACTTGGCCGAGTTTCAAGAAATCGTCGCGGTGCATGGCCACGCCGCCGTGCTTTGCGGTTGCACCGGTTCCGGACTTATCGGGACCGGTCGCGAGGCGGAATTGACCGAGGGCTTCTCGCTGCTCTTTCTGCGGTTACCCGAGGCCCGTGTTCGGACGTTGCCGCTCGCGCAAAGCGAGGTGGAAACGTCCAGCGGCGATACATTTTGGCACGAGAAAGCCGGATCTCCCGCCCGGGCCTGGTTGGCGCTGGCCAACCCCTTTCGCTTCGACGCAGACACTTGGCTGCGCGAGTGGAACAGCGCCTTCCCCGGCGCGCCCGTGCTCGGCGGGCTGGCCGGCGGACCGCGCGGTGAGGAGGATGTGACGGTTTTCGGTCCGGGAGTCGGCGACACGTCCGAGGCTTTGGCCATCGCTCTCGACGGCGTGCGCCTCGAGACGGTGGTCAGCCAAGGGTGCCGACCGATCGGCGAACCGCTGCCCGTCACGCGCGCGGACGAACACCTGCTCTTCGAA
>CAYQMP010000329.1:0-2637 GCA_964418615.1 uncultured Chthoniobacter sp.
CCACGTGCACCACGCCCACTCGCAAGCCGACGACGGCTGCTGCGGCGGGGGCGGCTGCGGCTGCCACTGACATGCGCTCCGCTGGAAGGCGGCCGTCCCCGGCCGCCGCACTCGACGAAGTCCGCCAAATTTACCGCGACTTGGCCGCGCGCCCCGTCGAACGCAACTGCGAGCTGCGCACGCAGTGCTGCCATTTCCGCCTCACGGGCAAAACGCCGCATCTGACCCGCGGAGAAGCCCTCCTCGCCGCTCGCGCCCTCAAAGCCACCGGACGCAAAACGCTGCCCGCGCGCGACGACGGCGCGTGTCCCCTGCTCCACCCGCAAACTTCCCGCTGCCTCATTTATGAAGACCGACCCTTCGGCTGCCGCACCCACTTTTGCGCCGCCGCCGGCGGACCCTACGCCCGCCGCGAGGTCATCGACCTGATCCGCCGTCTCGAAGCGATCGACGAGCAACTCGGCGGCGATGGTCCCCATCCGCTGCCCAGAGCTGTCCACCATTCCCTGGCCGGCCTCTGAGAGCAGGGACTGGGGAAGAGACATTTGCCACCCGACGGGGTCGCGGGTAGATTTTGCCTATGAACCGACTCCTGACCGCGATGGCCCTCCTGCTTCTCGCCGCCGCCTCGGCAAGCGCCCAGTGCAAAGACTGCGGCTGCAAAACCAAGTGCTCGCCGACTTGCCAGTGCCCGCAAGAAGCGAAGGCGCCGTGAGTTCTCTCGACCCTCGGACCAAACGTTTCCGGGTTGCCGACAAGTCGCTGCAACAGGCACGCCACGCCCTCGAAGGGGCGACTCTGGCCCTTGCCGATTTGCCCCGGTCGAATCTTTCCCCGGTGACTGCCGCCCTCGAGGAAATCGAGCAGGCGCTTTCCAACATCGCAGCCGCGGCGGCACAGATCGACGAGGCCCGCCTCGAAGGCGACGACTCACTTTAAAGGCGTTTCTGCTTTCCCCCTACGCCGGCATGGCATGGAATAGCAAAACGATGACACCGCACGTCAAAGAAATCCTCTCGTGGTATGGCGCCGACAATCCCGGCACCCTGACCAATCTGGCCCGCCTGCTCAACCACGGCACCTTGGGTGGAACCGGCAAGATGGTCATCCTCCCCGTGGACCAAGGCTTCGAACACGGACCGGCCCGCAGCTTCGCCATGAATCCGGCGGCCTACAGTCCGCTGTATCACTTCGAGCTGGCCATCGAAGCCGGCTGCAACGCCTACGCCGCTCCGCTCGGCTTTCTCGAAGCGGGAGCACGCGAGTTCGCCGGCGATATCCCGCTTATTCTCAAGCTGAACAGCAAAGACCTGACCTCCGACGAGAAGGATCCCATTTCCGCCCGCACCGGCACAATCGACGACGCCCTGCGTCTCGGCTGCTCCGCGGTCGGATTCACCATTTATCCCGGATCGTCCCTGCGCCTCGAAATGTATGAGCAGCTCGCCGAATTCGCCCACGAGGCCAAGCAGGCCGGGCTCGTCGTCATTGTCTGGTCCTACCCGCGCGGCACCAGTTTAAGCAAGGAAGGCGAGACCGCGATGGATGTCGACGGCTACGCCGCGCACATCGCCTGCCAGATCGGCGCGCACATCGTCAAAATCAAGCTGCCCACCGCCCACCTCGAGCAGGCGGCTGCGAAAAAGGTCTACGAGACGGAGAAAGTGCCCATCACCACCTTGGCCGAACGCGTGCGGCATTGCGTGCAGTGCGCTTTCGACGGACGCCGCATCCTTATCTTTTCCGGCGGACCCAGCGAGTCGGACGAAAAACTGCTCGACTCCATCCGCGCCATCCGCGAAGGCGGCGGTTTCGGCTCGATCATCGGCCGCAATTCTTTCCAACGTTCGAAAAAAGACGGACTCAAACTCCTGCGACAGATCATGGAGATCTACGCGGACCAAAAGAAATAAGACTTATGCAACTAGGAATGATCGGACTCGGCCGGATGGGCGCCAACATCGTGCGGCGCCTCATGCGCAACGGACACACCTGCGTCGTCTACGACACCCACCCGGATGCCGTGGCAGAACTAGTCAAAGAGGGCGCCGTCGGCGCCTCCTCGCTGGAGGAATTCGCAGCCAAGCTCGAGGCGCCCCGCGCCGCGTGGATCATGGTTCCGGCAGCAGTGACCGACAAAGTCATCGCGTCCCTCGTCCCCCACTTCGAAAAAGGCGACATCATCATCGACGGCGGCAACTCTTACTTCCGCGACGACCGCCGTCGCGCACGGGAACTCGAGCCGACAGGCATCCACTACATCGACTGCGGAACCAGCGGCGGCGTGTGGGGCCTCGAGCGCGGCTACTGCCTGATGATCGGCGGCGAAAAAGGCCCCGTGCAGCACCTTGACCCGATATTCAAAACCATCGCCCCGGGACGCGGCGACCTGGCGCGCACGCCCGGACGCGAAAAGGCGGGCGGAACGAGCGAGGACGGCTACCTGCACTGCGGGCCGGCCGGCGCCGGACACTTCGTCAAGATGGTCCACAATGGCGTGGAATACGGGATGATGGCCGCACTGGCCGAAGGCTTCGACATCCTCAAGAACGCCGACGTCGACTCGCGTCCGGTCAGCCACGACGCCGAAACCGCTCCGCGCATGGGCAACGACCTCGATTACCACCTGCCGGTCGA
>CAYQMP010000330.1:0-2636 GCA_964418615.1 uncultured Chthoniobacter sp.
ATCGGCCGCACGGGCACTTCCTACGGCCCGCGCGCCGGACTCTGCCTCGAACCGCAACACTTCCCTGACGCGCCGAACCACTCGAATTTTCCCGAGAGCCGCCTTGATCCCGGCGAAGTCTACATCAACCGCGTGGTCTATGGATTTGCAACAGGCGCGGAAGCTGACAAGGAAATCGCTCAGCCCTGCGGGACGAGCTTGAGGTCATCGAGGTAGAGGAAGCCGTCGGGGGCGGTCAGTTCGAAGCTGATTTCCAGGATGGCCTCGGAGGTAAGCTTTTCTTTGTTGAGGTCGCGTTCCTCTTTGAACTGGATCTTGAAGTCTTTGCTCACCGTCGACCAGTTGGCCGAGGGGCGGAAGTCGGCGGATTGCTGGTCGCCGTCCGTGATCTCGTTCTTCTCCCTTCGCACTGCTCCTCGTTCGCCGCGAACAAGGCGATCCTCGCCAAGCTTTTTGAAGCCGCGCCAACCCAGGGTGTAGCTGGCGTTGGCGACTTTGTTTCCCTTGGCTTGGAAGCTCAGCTTGTAGGTCTTGCCGATTTCCAACTGCAGGGGCTGCCGCATGACGAAGAAATTGGACGGGGCGCCGGTGCCGCGTTGTTCGGCCGATGCGCGGAAGAGCGGGTTGCTGTTTTCCTGCTCGCCGCGGCGATCGAATCCGCGCGTCGCGGGGAGATCGAGGCGGGGCACCGGCAGGACCGGGTTGGCGGGGGTGGCGTAGCCGAATTTGAGGGCGCGGGTGCCCTCGACGGGCTGCGCGCCGGGATCGTCCTGCGCGGTGAAGCTGTTGGCGTAGGCGAGGAAGTTGCCGCGGGAAAAACCCGTATCGATGTCCCACTGCGAGGGGATTTGCCATGTGGCGGGCACGGGCTTTTCACCTGTCAGGTCGTCGGTTCCCTCGAATTTCGGGGCTTCTTTCGTTCCTTTGTTGGGCGCCCAAGCGATGCGGCCATTGCTCTTGCCGACAACGATGTCGAAAAGTCCGTCACCGTTCATGTCTCCGGTGGAGATGGTGTGGATGCCCGAACCGAGTACGAGCGCTTGGCCTTCCTCGGGGGTGAGGCCGCCGCTTTTGGACAGGAATCCCGTGGGTGAAATGCTGTCGCCGAATTTCCATGCGGCCGGTCGGACATAAGCCGTGACCCGGCCTTCGCGGTCGGCGACCAGAATGTCCATGTTGCCGTCGCCGTTCACATCGGCTAGTGCCGGTGTGAGTTGCTGGCGTCCTTCACCGAGGGCGAGAGGCTGACGTTTCTCCTCGTTGAAGACGGGAGCGGCGGCGGAGCCTTGGTTGAGGAAAAGATGGATGTTGTTGGCCGAGTAGGATCCTTCGCCGACCAGAAGGTCTGGTTTTCCGTCGCCATCCCAGTCATGCATGACCGGCGCGAACACATTGCCCCACCGGCGCACAGGATCCTTCGTCGTCGGGACAACCGCCTTGGCCACGGAGGGCGGTTGGGCGAATTGGGGTGCTTGGGCCGAGCCGTTGTTGCGGATGACAAAGATGTCGCCGAAGTAATTGCCGGCCACCATGTCGAGTTTGCCGTTGCCGCTCAGGTCGGCCAGCGAAATGCGGACGCCTTGCCGGCGTTTGGCCCAGTTCTGGTTCCATCCCCCGACTTCCTGTTCACCTCCGAGCATGGGTGGAACCCACGGCGGATCGCCCTCTCCGGAGGCGAGCCAAGGCAGGCTGAGTTCGCCACGGGTGAACTTGGGCTGCTCTTTGCTCCCGCTGTTGAAATAGATGCGCACAAAGCCAAGCGGGTCCGACGAGACGATATCCAGCAAACCGTCGCCGTTGAGATCGCCGACTGCCACGCCCACAGGCATCGGGGTCTGCGCGATGCTGCCGCTGGGATTGAGCACGGGAAGGAAGCCGCGGAAGCCGGCGAGTTTGCCGTCCTTGTCGACACCGCTCCAGAGGTTGGGCGCCTGCAGGGTGCGCTCGAATCCGCCGTTGCGGATGGCGTCTTTGGGTCCGGCCGGAGCGGGTGCCTGGGCCAAAGCCATGGCAGGCGCGAAGAGCAGAAACGCGACCGGGCGGGGAAAACTCATCCGGCGGAGCCTACACGCATTCAGCTTCGCAGGCGAGTCGTCTCTTGTCCGTAAGCCTCCGCCTCGGCCAGCCAAGCCGCGCCGACGGGCACGTTGTGGCGGCGGCAGAATTCGTCCCAGATAGCTCCCCATGGCAACGACTTGGCTTCCTCGAGCAGGGCGAGGCGCGCGGTGAGATTGCCGTTGGCTTCGGCTTCACGCAGTTGCTTCGAGGGTTCGAGCAGGGCGAGGAGGAGGGCTTTTTGCGTGGCGCGGATGCCGATGACCCAGGCAGCCACGCGGTTGATGCTGGCGTCGAAGTAGTCGAGGCCGATGCTGGTGCGTTCGAGGAAATTGCCGCGGACCAATTCCTCCATGACTGCACGCGTCGGGTCGTCGAGGAGGACAACATGGTCGCTGTCCCAACGCACGCCGCGGCTGACGTGTAGGAGCAGGCGGGGAACGAAAAGGAGCACGGACGAAATCTTGTCGGCGAGGGTTTCGGTGGGATGGAAGTGGCCGGCGTCGAGGCAGACGGCCTTCTGCCGCGAAATGGCGTATCCGAGATAAAATTCATGCGATCCGGCGACGTAGCTTTCCGAG
>CAYQMP010000331.1:0-2630 GCA_964418615.1 uncultured Chthoniobacter sp.
GTTGAAGAAGCCCATGACGAGCAACTGGCGGGCGGCTCCGGGACGGATGCCGCGGGCTTCCAAGTAGAAGAGTTCGCGGTCGTCGATCTGTGCCGTGGTCGCACCGTGGGTGCAACGGACGTCGTCGGCTTCGATTTCCAAGCCGGGCATGCTGTTGGCTTCGGCGTCGTCGCTCAGGACGATGTTGCGGACTTTCTGGTAGGCGTCGGTTTTGTGCGCGCCGGGTTCGACGCGGATGACGCCGCTGAACACGGTGCGGCCTTTGCCGGTGAGCGCGTTCTGGTAGAGCAGGTCGCTCGTCGCATTCGGCTTGGCGTGGTCTTGGAAGGTGCGCTGGTCGATCATCTGCTCGTCCGAAGCGATGTTGACCGAGAGCATGTCACTACGCGCGCCCTCTGCGATCATGCGGCTGTAGTTCTCGTTGCGGACGAATTTGCCGCCGAGGTTGACCTGCATGCCGAGGCAGGATGCGTCGCGTCCGACTGTGGTGGAATTCAAATGGAATGCCGTGGTGGCCGGGCTCCATTGCTGCACGGCGACATAATCAAGTTTCGCTCCATCCTCGACGACCAGATCGTTGACCCCGCAGGCCAAAGCGGGCGCATCGTCGGCACTGCGGAAACAATCGACGACGGTCGCTTTGCTGTGGCGTTCGCAGACAACGAGCGTATGCGGGAAGACAGCGGAATTTTCACCCTCGACCCAGTGGAAGATTTCGATCGGTTTTTCGACCACAAGGTCCTTCGGGACGCGGATGAAAACGCCGGCCAACGGGCCCGAGCGGTGCAGGGCGGCAAATTTGGCGGAGCCGAGTTTGGCCTCCTGGGCCATGAAATGCTTTTGCACCAGATCGCCGTGTTTTGCGGCGGCCTCTTCAAGGGTCATGACAACGAGACCGGCCTTGACCAAGTCCGCGGCGGGCGCGGTGGCACCGAGTAGCCGGTTGTTCCCGAAGACGAAGCGGGCGGACGACTCGCCGAGCCCGATGGAGCGTTCGACCAGTGCCGCGGCATCGCCGACCGCGCCGGGGTAGCGGAAGCCGTCGAGGGCGAGGGCTTTGACGTTGGAGAAGCGCCATTTTTCGTCCTTCGCGGCGGGCGCGGGGATTTTTTGAAAATCCTCCCAGCCGCGCTGGCGCGAGGTGGTGAACCATTCGGGCCATTGGCCTTCGACGAGGGCGCCTTCCATCAAGGGGACGCCGGAAACGGGTGATGCTGCCATAATCATGTTCGGACCTCCCGTCCGGTCAACCGACCGAGCCTTCCATCTCGAGATCGATGAGGCGCTTGAGCTCGACGCTGTATTCCATGGGGAATTGGCGGACGAGGTCGTTGACGAATCCGTTGACGCTCAGGCTCATGGCCTGGGCCTCGCTCAGGCCGCGCTGCTGCATGTAGAAGATCTGCTCTTCGCTGACTTGGCTGACGCTGGCCTCATGCTGGCAAGCGTTGCCGGTGCCGCGCACGGTGATCGCCGGGTAGGTGTCGGTGCGGCTGTTCGTGTTGATGAGGAGAGCATCGCACTCGGTGTTGTTTTTGCAGCCTTTGAGGTGACGCGGGACATTGACCAGTCCGCGGTAGGTGGCGCGGCCGGTGCCGATGCTGATCGACTTCGACACGATGTTGCTCGTGGTCTCGTCGGCGGCGTGGATCATTTTCGCGCCGGTGTCCTGGTGCTGTCCGTCGCCAGCCAACGCGATGGAAATCACTTCGCCACGGGCACGGCGGCCCTTCATGACCACACCGGGGTATTTCATGGTCAGACGCGAACCAATGTTGCAATCGATCCATTTGACCTCGGCATCTTCCATGGCGAGTCCGCGCTTGGTCACGAGGTTGAACACGTTGTTCGACCAGTTTTGCACGGTGATGTATTGGATCTTCGCGCCCTTGAGCGCGACCAACTCGACGACCGCGCTGTGCAGCGTGGCGGTGTCGAACTTCGGCGCGGTGCAGCCTTCCATATAGGTGACCTCGGAGCCTTCGTCGGCAATGATGAGGGTGCGTTCGAATTGTCCGAAGTTTTCCGCGTTGATGCGGAAGTAAGCCTGCAGCGGGTGCGAGACTTTGACGCCGGGCGGAACGTAGATGAACGATCCGCCGCTGAAGGTCGCGCTGTTCAGCGCGCTGAATTTGTTGTCGCCGGTCGGGATGACTTTGCCGAACCACTTGCGGAAGATTTCCGGGTGCTCTTTGAGGCCCTCGGTGCTGCCGACAAAGATGACGCCCTGCTTGCCCACGGCTTCTTTGATATTCGAGTAAGCCGCTTCGCTGTCGAACTGGGCTTCGACGCCGGCGAGGAACTTGCGTTCCTGTTCGGGGATGCCGAGTCGCTCGAAGGTGCGCTTCACGTCCTCCGGCACCTCTTCCCACGTGCGCTTCGGCTTTTGCCCCTGCGAGAGGTAGTAGCGGATGTTGTCGAAAATGATGTTCGCGAGGTCCTGCGACGCCCAATGGGTCGGCATGGGCTTCTCGAGGAATTTTTTCAGCGCGTCCTTGCGGAATTGGCGGATCCAATCGGGCTCGTCTTTGACATCGCTGATGTAGTCGATGGTTTTGTCGGTCAATCCCGTGCCGGCGTCGAATTCGTAGTCGACGTCATAGCGGAAGTTACCCTTCTCGCGGTCGATT
>CAYQMP010000332.1:0-2619 GCA_964418615.1 uncultured Chthoniobacter sp.
TGAACAAGAGCGGACGAGCGGGCCGCTCGTCCCTACCCGAGGAGATCGCCGGCCGCCGCTACAAAATGCGACGATGCCGTTCCTCAGCCGAACCGCCCCGTGACATAATCCAGCGTGCGCTTCTCGGACGGACGGGTGAAAATTTTCGAAGTCTCGGCGAACTCGACCAGTTGTCCGAGGTAGAAGAATCCCGTGTGGTCGGAGCAGCGGGTGGCCTGCTGCATGTTGTGGGTCACGATGACGATGGTGTAGTCCTTCTTCAGCTCGCTGATCAGTTGCTCGACCCGGGCCGTGGCGATGGGGTCGAGGGCGGAGCAGGGCTCGTCCATGAGGAGAACCTTGGGACGGTTGGCGATGGCGCGGGCGATGCAAAGACGCTGCATTTGTCCGCCGGACAGCCCGAGTGCGCTCTCGTGCAGGCGGTCCTTCACCTCGTCCCAGAGCGCGGCCCCGCGCAGGCTGCGTTCGACCGTTTCCTCGAGCACGGCGCGGTCGCGCACCCCGGCGATGCGCAGGCTGTAGACGACGTTTTCGTAGATCGACTTGGCGAAGGGATTCGACTTTTGGAAAACCATGCCGACGAGGCGGCGCAGGGCGATGACCTCGAGCGAAGGATCCCACAGGCTGCGTCCGGCCAAGGTGATGTCGCCGGTGTGGCGCACGCCGTCGATCAGCTCGTTCATGCGGTTGAAATTGCGCAGCAGCGTGGTCTTTCCGCAACCGGACGGCCCGATGAACGCGGTGACCTGCTTTTCCGGAATATCGAGATTGATGTCCTGCAGCGCCTGCTTGTTGCCGTAGAAAAAGTTGAAGTTGCGCACCGAGATGATGACGCGGCCGGATGGCGCCTCGGCGGCCGGGCTCGGGCCGGCAGCGGCGGGACGGGGCGTGGCTGTGGTCGCGTCGGTCATGGGGAACTCAGTGCTTTTTGCTGAAAACGAGCTGGGCCGTGATGTTGGTCACCGTGACAAGGAGAACCAGCACGAGCGAGGCGGTCCAAGCCATTTTCACCTGATATTCGAAGGGCATGGTGGAAAAATTGTAGATGAGCACGGAAAGCGAGGCGGTCGGCTCCATGAGCGAGGACATCCAGAACTGGCTGAAGAGCGCGGTGAAAACGAGCGGCGCGGTTTCGCCGGCCGCGCGGGCCACGGCGAGCATCACGCCGGTCATGATGGCCGGCATGGCCTCGGGCAAGACGATGCGTCCGATGGTCTGGAAACGCGTGGCCCCGAGGCCGTAGGAAGCCTCGCGGTAGGCTCGTTGCACGCCGAGCAGGGCCTGTTCGGAGGTGAGCAGAATGGTCGGAAGCATGAGCACGGCCAAGGCGACGCCGCCGGCCAAGGCGGAAAATTTGCCCGTGGCCAGCACGACCGCGGCGAAGGCGAACACGCCGCAGATGATCGACGGGATCCCGGTGAGCAGTTTCGCCGTGAAACGCGTGACCGCCGCGATGCGGCCGTTCGGTTCGTATTCGCAGATGTAAATCGCGGCAAGGATGCCGGGCGGGGCGGACAGTCCCAGACCGAGACCGACCATGACGAGTGTGCCGATGACCGCGTTGCCGAAACCGCCGCCCGTCATGCCCGCGGCCGGCGGCAATTGCGTGAAAATGTCCCAACTCAGCTGGGGCAGGCCGTTTTTGGCCACGAGGTAAAGGATGGAGGCCAGCGGGATCATCGCGGCGAAGGACAAGGCGATGCAGAGCCCGGTGAGAACCTTGCTCCCGAGCGAGCGGCTCATCAGCTTGGTCGACTCGATATGGTCGTCGCCGAAAAAGTCGGCGGCATGCGTGAGAGGATTGTCCATGGCGTCAGCGGATACCCGCCGTCCTCCTTTCCGTGTAACGCAGCACGGCCTCGCCCGCGAAATTGACCGCGAGGGTCAGCGCGACAAGGACGAGCGCGGCATACATCAGCGCGGACACCTGCATCCCGGAGGCCTCGCCGAATTGGTTGGCCAGCAGGCTGGCCAGCGTGCCGGACGGCGCGAAGAGCGACCAGGAAAGACGCGAGCTGTTGCCGATGAGCATGGCCACGGCCATCGTCTCGCCCATGGCGCGGCCGAGGGCGAGAATGGTCGCGGCCACGATGCCGGGCGCGGCCGTCGGCAGGATCACACCGAAGATCGTTTCCCATCGCGTGGCACCGAGCGCGTAGGCACCCTCGCGCAAAGTGCGCGGCACGGCCACGAGCGAGCTGCGCGAGATCGCCGTGATGGTGGGCAGCACCATCAGGGCGAGCACGACGCCCGCAGTGAGCAACGAATTGCCGTAGGCGGGACCGGACAAAAGCGGAATGTGACCGAAGCGTTCCGTCGTCCAGTTCCCCACGGTTTGGATGATCGGAATGACCACGAAAATACCCCACAGCCCGTAGACCACGCTGGGAATGGCGGCGAGCAACTCGACGATGAAGCGGACAAATTGCCGCGCGGGCCGAGGCAGGAAATCCTCGCTCAGGAAAATGGCGATGGCCAACCCCGGCGGAAAGGCGAGGATCAGCGCGATGAGCGCCGTGGCTCCGGTGCCGACGAGGAAGGGCAGCACGCCGTAGCGGTCGCGGTTCGGTTGCCAGTTGGCCGCTGTGAGGAAACCGAGGCCGAATTTTTCCAAGGCCG
>CAYQMP010000333.1:0-2617 GCA_964418615.1 uncultured Chthoniobacter sp.
CATCGCGCCGGGACGGCGCGATCCATCGGTCAAGGCACCCTCAGGCGTCCGCTCAGGGGGAAGCCTGACCTGCGCGCTCGTGCCACCATGAACCAGCGCTGGACCACGAAAAGGGACAGGGCGGAAATTGTCGTGGTGACCAAGGCGCACAGGATGGTCAAAAGAAGCATGCTCACTTTGCCTTTGATGGTGGGAGGAATTTGCGTGACCGCTACGAAGACGCCCAGACCGAGTCCGACCGCCAAGGAGAGAAGTCCGGTTTTGTTGCGGATGCGGCGGTAGGGGGCCATGGCATCGCCAAAGCGGAAGGCGAGGAATCCGTAAGCCCCGCCTGCCGCGGTGCCGAGGATGGCGGTGTAGACCAGCAGGTAGGCGGTGAAGTGTTCTTTCTTCATCCGGGCCTGCCACGCGGAGAATCTCTCCAAGGCGGATCCCACTTTGCGATCGATGAACGGCTCGCCGGCCAAATCCTCCAAGGTGCCCGACGATTGAGGATCCGTATCTTGGGCGGTAGCTGTCGGAGACGATGCGACCAAGCATGCGAGCAACATCACGAGCACCAATCCGAAGTGGCGGATGGGGTGCCGGAAGATGTGCGTCACGGTGTTCAAGCGCGGGGGATCTGTTCGATCGTTTGCCGGAGCTTGGCCACGGTGCGGGCGGCAAGGACGCCTTTCCAGTGGACGCAGGGGTGGACGACGGACTCGCGTCCGACGAGGGAGCCGGGGCTGAGGACGGAGTTGCAGCCGACTTCGGCGCGGTCGCCGACGATGGCGCCGAATTTTTTCAGGCCGGTGGGCACGCCGCCGTCGGGGCCGCGGACGATGACTTCACCGTGATCGAGACGGACATTGGACAAAATCACCCCGGCACCGAGGTGGGCTTTGTGGCCGAGGATGGAATCGCCGACGTAGTTGAAGTGCGGGACCTGGGCGCCGTCGAAGACGATGCAGTTTTTGAATTCGCAGGAATTGCCGAGGACGGCGTCGTTGCCGACGATGACGTTTTCGCGGATGTAGCAACCGGCGCGGATCTGGCAACGGTCGCCGATCCAGGCCGGGCCTTTGATCATGGCCCCCTGCTCGATGGTCGTGCCGTGCCCGATGTAGACGGCGTTGCTGATGAAGGGGCGGCCGATTTGTTTGCCGTGGATGGCGGGCTTGAGGCGGAACTGCAGGTAGGACGCGATGAGCGGCAGTGCTTCCCAGACATTGGTCACCTTCTCGAACAACGACCGGTGGTCGGTGTGTTCGAGATCGAGGTAGTCGGCGGGGGAGTAAGTCATGCTCCGGTGCGGGTCAGTTTGGTGCCCTCTTTGGTATCTTTGACCACCCAGCCGTGCTTGAGCAACTCATCCCGCAGGGCGTCGCTCTTGGCCCAGTCTTTGGCCGCGCGGGCGGCGGTGCGTTCCTCGAGGAGCGCGGCGACTTCGGCGGGGACGGCGGCGGCCTCGGCTTCGAGTCGGAGGACCGAGTTGATGCGCTCCCAGTAATCGAGCAATCCGCGGGCCTGCTCGGGAGAGATTTCGCCCTTGTCCATGGCGCGGTTGGTGTCGCGGACCAGATCGAAGAGCGCGCCGAGGGCGGCGGAGATGTTCAAGTCGTCATCGAGGGCGGCGGCAAATTTGTCCCCCGCGACCAATGCATGGGGTTCGCTTTGCTTCGCCGTGGCGGCCAGTTCGGCAAGGCGTTGCTGCCATTCGTCGATGCGCTGCAATGCGCTGCGGGCGCCGGCCAGACCTTCGAAGGTGAAGTTGAGCGGGAGCCGGTAGTGCGCGGAGAGGAGGACGTAGCGCACCTCGCGTCCGGTCCAGCCTTTGTCGAGCAGGTCACGCAGGGTGTAGAAATTGCCGAACGACTTGGCCATCTTGCGTCCGTCGACCATGAGGTGCGCGCAGTGCATCCAGAGGTTGACGAATTTTTGTCCCGTGCAGCATTCGGTCTGGGCGATTTCGGCCTCGTGGTGGGGGAAGATGTTGTCCACCCCGCCGCAGTGGATGTCGAGGCGGTCGCCCAGCAGTCCGGTGGCCATGGCGCTGCATTCGATATGCCAACCGGGACGCCCGGGTCCCCACGGGCTGTCCCATTGCACATCGCCGTCCTCGGCGTCGTGCGCTTTCCACAGGGCGAAGTCACCGACGCTTTCCTTCTCGTATTCGTCGGAACTGACCCGGCCCGACGGGCGCAGTTCTTCCAAGTTGAGGTGGGCAAGTTGCCCGTAAGCGGGAAAGCTGCCGATGCGGAAGTAGACCGATTTGTCGTCCGCTTGGTAGGCATGCCCGGCGGCGACGAGCTTTTCGATCATGGCGATCATGCGTGCGATGTGCTCGGGCTCCGTCGCGGCGGGGAAGCGGTCGGCCGGTTTGATGCGCAGCGATGTGAGGTCCTCGAAAAAGGCGTCTTTGAACGGCTTGGTGAAGTCGGCGAGGGGAACGCCTTTCTCGCGGGCGCCGCGGATTGTTTTGTCGTCGACGTCGGTCAGGTTCATGACGCGCTCGACCTTGAAGCCGCGGTATTCGAGGTGGCGTTGGAGGAGATCCTCGAAAAGGTAGGCGCGGAAGTTGCCGATGTGGGCGTGGTTGTAGACGGTGGGGCCGCAGGTGTAGAGCTTGACCGTC
>CAYQMP010000334.1:0-2615 GCA_964418615.1 uncultured Chthoniobacter sp.
GAAGGCGCCCTTTTCGTGGCCGAAGAGTTCGCTTTCGAGAAGCTGGGGCGAAAGCGCGGCACAGTGCACGGCGACGAAGGGTCCGCGGTGGCGCGGACTGAGCCGGTGGATGGCGTGGGCGGCCAGCTCTTTGCCCGTTCCGCTTTCCCCGGTGATGAGCACGGTGGCGCGCGACGGTGCGACCTGCTTGATCGTGTCGAGCACGCCGGTCATGGCGGGGGAGTCGCCGACGAAATTTTCCAGCCCGTAGCGTTTGTCGATCTGCTCGCGCAGGCGGACGTTCTCGCGCTCGAGTTCGGAGCCGTGCAGGGCGCGTTTGATCAGGATGTCGAGACGGTCGATGTTGACCGGCTTGGTGACAAAGTCATAAGCCCCGATTTTCATGGCCTCGACCGCGTCTTCCACCCCGCCGTAGGCGGTCATCATGATGCAAACCGGCGCGTGATTCTGCCGCAGGGCCCACTGGAGCAAGTCCATGCCGTTGTCCGTGCCGAGGCGCAAATCGGTGAGAAGAAGATCGACCTTGTCGGTTTCCATCACCGCCTTGGCGCCGGCCGCGTCGGCGGCCACGTAAACCTCGTAGTCGTCCTCCAGCGAGGTGCGCAGGCCCTCGCGGGTGTTCTTTTCGTCGTCGACGATGAGGATGGTTTTTTTCAAGGGCGGCAGGAGGTCGGGTGTGACATTTTTTCTCTAACGGAGGAGCGGTGATGGCAACACGCAAGTTGGGCGTTCTCCCGTTTCTGCTTGCCTTGGGCCGAAGTTGGACTACTGGTGCGCCCATGAAACACATCCGTCCGCTGCGCCTGTTCCTCTCGCTGTCCGTCGTCGCCCTGCTGGGCTTGACCGGCTGCGAGACCACCAAGATGGGTGGCAACAATTCCTTCAGTTTCGATCCGCCGGTCCGTCAGCCGCAGAACCCGGCCAACGTGAAAGTCAAACTGAGCACCGGCGCCCAGCGTCTGTATGTGGTCGAGGGCGACAACGTGTTGTTGGCCACCCCGGTTTCGGTCGGCAAGGCGTCCTCACCCACGCCGCATGGCAACTACACCATCTACTCGAAGACGGCCAACCGCCGCCGCATCAGCAACCCGGGCTCCGGTTATCCGATGACTTACTGGATGGAATTCAAGCCTGCTTACGGCATGCACTGGGGCTTCGTGAAGCCGTATCCCAGCACGATGGGCTGCGTGCGCATGCCGCTCAAAGCCGCGCAAAAGACCTTCAACCTCGTCCGTTCCGGCACGCCGATCAACATTTCGACCAGCCAGCCATGGGATGCCACCATCGGAAAATCCCTGCCGAAACTCGACGACTCCTCGCTGCCCGATCCGCCGATGTCGTACATGCTCAGCCCGCAAGTCTTCGCCGACGCGCGGCAGGGCAAGCTCTGGCGGTTCTGAGTTGCCGCACTCAATCATCCCCGTCGCGCAGGAGGCACGGCGTGATGAGATAAAGGTCGCCCGATCGGGAGGTGCCCAACCGGTGGGCGCATTCCTTCCACGGCTGCTTTGATTGCGGCCAGCGTTCCGCTTCGCGCGGTCCCCAGAGCAGGTATTGCACGCGCAGGTTGCGCGCGGCATTGCGCCAACCGTGGTCCCCATTCATGAGGACGTTCAATTTCTCCTCCACCGGCGCGTAGTCCAGACCCTGACTGAAAAGGTGCCCGTCGTGGCCCATGACCACCGGTTGCCCGAGGAGCAGGACCGGATGGTCGAAGCGCGGGGCGCAGGCCAAGCGGGCGTTCAGCGGCATGCCGCGCAGCATGTATTGGAGGTCGGCCATTTCCGCTCGGTCGGCGATCTTGTAACCGTGCCGTGCGTCTAGTCCGGTGACCAAGGCCACCGCACCCGAAGCGAAAAGCAGAAAGCAGGCCACGGCCTGCTGCCACACTGGGCGATTGGCGAGCAGCTTGTCCCAAAGCAATGGAGCCAGCGCGAGGTAACCCCAGACCATGAGCTTGGTGTTGTCCCACGCCCACGGGGCGAGGAGGAAGGTGAAGCAGAAGAGCAGCGTGCCTGTCGCCACCCCGTAGAAGACTCGGTCGGTGCGGTCCGCGCCGCCGCGGCGGAAGATGACCACACCGAGCACCGCGACCAACGGCAGAAAGATGCCGAAATTCCACAGCCAGAACCACAGCCCGCCGTCCTCCTGCATCCACCCCGGGGCGAAGCGGATCGCGGACCCGGCGGTGAACTTGGCCGTGACCATTTGCACCAGCCAGGTGGCGGGAATGACGCTGACCAAGCCGACGACGAAAAACGGACGCCGCAGGCCGCGCGACCAACCGGCGACGAAACACGCGGCGAGCAACGCGCTGAGGAAAAGAAAAGCAGGCGCATTGAAAAACGGCATGGAGGCGTAGAGCGCGACTTGGGCCATGAGCGGCAGGCGGGGTCCGTCTTTGCCGGAAAGCTGTGCGCGCCACACTGTCATAAGCACCAGCGTGGCAGGCAACGAATAGAGCATCCCGCGCTGGGTGACCAGCATGGTGAGGAAGAGATTCTTCCATTGTGTTCCCGACTGCATGATGTCCGCGGTGCCGGTTTGCACGATGGCCCACGCCCCGACTCCGCCGGCAAAAAGAAATGCGGCCAGGGCAAAGCCACGGCCCCAGC
>CAYQMP010000335.1:0-2606 GCA_964418615.1 uncultured Chthoniobacter sp.
TGGGCCGGCGACGGCGAGTTTCTGGCCAACCTCTCGGCCGAACCGGAAATCAGCTCTGTGCTCAGTGCCGCTGAGTTGCAAGACGCCTGCGGCCTCGACCGGCACTTCCGCCACGTGGACAAGGTGTTCAGGGATCTAGGGTTGCTGGCTTGACAGAGTTGAGGCTTGAAATGAATGCACGCCTGCATTAAAGTGTAGGCAAGATGTCAAAGCCCATTCAATACACTATTCGAGGCATTTCCAAGAGGACCGACTCCGTCCTCCGTGAGATGGCCGCCGAGGAAGGTGTCAGCCTGAATACGGTGGCGCTTTCCCTTCTTGATTCTGCCGCTGGGCAAGGTGGCGAGGGTTCGCGGGCTCACGACCTGGATTCGCTGTCTGGTTCGTGGGTGGCAGATCCGGCCTTCGATGAAGCAATCAAAGCGTTCGACCAGATCGATCCCGGTCTCTGGCGATGAAAGTCCTTCTCGATACCAACCGTTATCGGGATTTTTGCGAAGGCAACCAAGAGGCACTCGATGTCATCCAGCGTGCCCGGTCCGTTTACCTTCCATTCGTCGTCCTTGCCGAACTACGGGCGGGGTTTCTTTGCGGCACCCTGGCCCGACAAAACGAGAAATCGCTCACTTTGTTCCTCAATTCACACCGGGTGTGCGTCCTGCTCCCCGACGAAGAGACAACGCATCACTTTGCCCGCATCTTCGCGCAACTCCGTCTGCAAGGAACGCCCATTCCAGTGAACGACATCTGGATTGCATCCTTGGCTGTACAGCATGATCTGCTGCTTTTCACGCGGGACCGTCATTTCAAGTTTTTGCCGCAGGTTGCGAGATGCTGAGGGGCAACGACTGCCGTTGCACCGAAGGTCTGAACATCGGCGCCGAATACCGAGCCGCATTGCCGGCAAGCTCGGGGAAGGTGGATCGCGATGTCCCATCGCGATAGCTTGAATGCCGATATCGCGCCGGGACGGCGCGATCCACCTTTGTAGCGCCGCCGCTACAGTTGGTATGAAGCCACTCTCTCTGCTAGGTTCCCCCTTCCGCCATGTTTTCCCGCCTCTCCGACAAACTGCAGGATGTCTTCAAAGACCTCCGTGGGCACGGGCGCATCAGTGAGTCGAACGTCAACGATGCCCTGCGCGAAGTGCGTCTCGCGCTCCTCGAGGCCGACGTTCATTTCAAGGTCGCCAAGGACTTCATCGGCCGGGTCAAAGACAAGGCCCTCGGCGAGGAAGTGCTGCGCAGCGTCACACCCGGACAACAGATCGTCAAAATTTTCCACGACGAACTGGCCACACTCCTCGGCGGCGATGCCGTGCCACTCAATCTCGGACCGCAGGCCCGCCTCCTTGTCGTCGGTCTCAACGGCGCAGGCAAAACGACGACCTGCGCCAAACTCGCCGCGTGGTTGAAGAAAAACGGCCGCACTCCTGTCCTCATCGCTTGCGACTTGCAGCGCCCCGCGGCGATCGAACAACTTGCCACCCTCGCCGCGCAGATCGACGTGCCGATGTATCGTCCGGCCGCTGGAGAGAAAAATGTCCTGCGTGTCGTGAAAGACGGCATGGCTTGGGCCAAAAATCAGGGCTGCAACGTCGAAATCTATGACACCGCTGGCCGCCAGGATCTCGACGACGAATTGATCGACGAGCTGCGCAAGGTGAAAGACCTCGTCCAGCCGAACGAAAGTCTGCTCGTCTGCGATGCGGCCACCGGACAACAGGCCGTCGGTGTGGCCGAAAAATTCCACGGCGCGGTCGGCGTGACCGGACTCATTCTGACCAAACTCGACGGCGATGCCCGCGGCGGCGCGGCCCTCTCGTTGCGCGAGGTCACCGGCCAGCCGGTCAAATTTGCCGGCACCGGCGAGAAGGTCGACGCCTTCGAAGTGTTCCATCCCGACCGCATGGCCGGCCGCATTCTCGGGATGGGTGACGTGGTCAGCCTGGTCGAGAAAGCGGCCGCGAATTTCGAAATGGAGGACGCCGCCCGCATGGAGGCGCGGCTTCGCGGGGGGAACTTCGACCTGAGCGACTTCCTCGAGCAGTTCAAAATGCTCCGCAAGATGGGTCCGCTGGAGAATCTCCTTGGACTCATCCCCGGCATGGATAAGATGAAATCTCCCGGCGTTGACGAGAAACAGATGCGCCGGGTGGAGGCCATCGTCCTCTCCATGACGCCCGGCGAGCGGGCGCGCCCGGACATTCTCAATGCCCGGCGCCGCCAACGCATCGCCCGGGGCAGCGGGACGACGGTCACCGAGGTGAACAACCTCCTGCTGCGGTTCTCCGACATGAGAAAACTCATGAAAAAACCCGGCAAACTGAAAAAAATGATGGCAAGGGCAGGCGGTATGGGCATGCTCGGCCGGAACTAAGGAAACAACTTATGGCAGTGGCAATCAGACTCCGCCGCGAAGGCAACCGCAACAGCCCCTACTACAAAGTGGTGGTGGCCGACAAACGCAGCCCGCGCGACGGCAAATTCATCGAAATCATCGGCAACTACGACCCGAAGAAAACCGGCACGAACTACAAGATCGACGTCGAGCGCGTCGACCATTGGGTCAAAAACGGCGCGCAGATGTCCGACACCGTGCGCAGC
>CAYQMP010000336.1:0-2604 GCA_964418615.1 uncultured Chthoniobacter sp.
TGAAGTAGAGCGCCTCGCCTTGGTGCTGCAACTCGACCGCCGGTCGCATCATGCCGAGGTAGTTGCCGAGATGCAGGGCGCCGGAGGGCTGGATGCCGGAAAGGATGCGTTTCATGCGTTACGGTGATTTAACCACAGCAGCCACAGGGAGCACAGAGGGAATGAGGCCGCGGCCCCCTTCAATAGACGTAATATTCCGGCAGCGGGAACGCGTTGCGGATGAGGGTGATTTCGGGGCTTTCGCGGTCGGTGGCGAGGACCTCGACAATGTCGAAGCGGAAGCGGATGTCGGGGAAGTTGAGCAACCGCAACCAAGCCATGGCGCCTTTGGCCACGCGGCGTTGTTTGTCGTAATCGACGGCGTCGGCCGGGCGTCCGCGCTCCTCGGAGGCGCGGGTTTTTACTTCGACGAAGACGAGGGTTGCCTCCGGCTTGTCGCGGCAGACCAGATCGACCTCGCCCCCGCCGGGCGGGACGAAGTTGCGGTAGAGGATGCGGTATTTGTGGCGTCGCAGGTAATGCTCGGCCTGACGTTCTCCCCACTGGCCGAAAACGACGTGGTCAGGAAGCGGCTTCGAACGCGAGTTGCGTTTGCGCCACCGGTGCAAAAGTCCGGCGATGGACGGGGCAGGGGCCATGTTTACGGAGGGCTTCGAGGTGTTCGCGCACACCATAGCCTTTGTGGCGGGCGAAACCATACTGCGGATAGTGCTGGTCGAGTTCGACCATGAGGCGGTCACGGGTCACCTTGGCGATGATGCTGGCCGCGGCAATGCTCAGGCTGAGGGCGTCGCCCCCGACCAGGGCGGTGTGCTCGACGGGCAACCCGCGCACCGGGAGTCCGTCGACCAAAGCGTGATGGGGTTGTTGCGGCAGGGCTTCAATGGCACGGGCCATAGCCAGATGCGTGGCGCGAAGGATATTGAGGCGGTCGATCTCCTCCACGCTGGCCTCGGCCACGGCCCAGCGGACCTCGGCGGCCGCGGTCAGCATCGCGTAAATTTTTTCACGCTTGGGTGCGCTGACCTTTTTCGAATCGGTCAATCCGTCGAGCGCGAAGTCGTCCGGCAAAATGACCGCCGCCGCCACGACCGGACCGGCCAACGGGCCACGCCCCGCTTCATCCACTCCGGCGATCAAAACAAAACCGCGAGCGCGCAGGGCACGCTCGCGGCTGAAATCACAGGCCATCTTGCGGCCCGGATGGCATCAAGCCGCCGCCTGGGTGGCGCGGGCTTTTTCCTTCACCGTGGTGGCGGATTTGCCTTTGCGGGTGCGCAGGTAGTTGAGCTTGGCGCGACGGACCGCACCGCGTTTCTCCACCTCGATCTTGGCGATACGCGGGGAGTGCAAAGGGAAAACACGTTCGACGCCCTCGCCGTAGGAAACGCGGCGCACGGTGAAGCTTTCGTTCACTCCGGTTCCTTTGCGGCCGATGACGATGCCGGCGTAAATCTGAATACGCTCCTTGTCGCCTTCGATCACGCGGGTGTGCACTTTGACCGTGTCGCCCACGCCGAACTGGGTGACGTCTTTCTTCAATTGCTCGGCCTCGATTTTGTCCAAAATATTCATGACTTCGTTTTTCCCGAAAAAAATTGGCCCTGTTGTCTATCTCTGCAACGTCCTGAGGGCAACAACTTTCCTCCATCGGGAACCAACATATCTACATATCATGATATTTTGATGGGTTGCTTTTGGATGATGCTCAGGTATTTAATACGACCGTGAACAGCATTGCGACCAGAACGGGGGATGATGGGACGACCTCCCTGCTCTTCGGCCGCCGCGTGCCGAAAACCGATCTTCGCGTCGTGGCCAACGGCCGCGTGGACGAACTCAACGCGCGCCTCGGCATGGCCAAAGCGTGCCTGCCGCCGGACGAGACCGAGGCCCGCGCTTTCATCGAGCAGGTGCAGCGCAATCTGGTCAACTTGATGGGCGAAGTGGCTGTCGCACCGGAGGACTGGGATCGCTACGCGGCGAGTGGCATGCCCGATTTCGACGACGCCCTGCTCGGTGTTCTCGACACACGCGTGGCCCGCCTCGAGTCCGAAGGCTTCACCTACAAAGGCTGGGCCACACCCGGCGGCAACATGCCTGCCGCGGCGATCGATTGCGCCCGCACCGCCTGCCGCCATGCCGAACTGGGCTTGCTCGCCGTGCGCGAAGCCGGCTTGCTCAACCCCAAGCGGGCCGACCTCATTCTCCATTCCTTGAACCGCCTGTCCGACGTCCTCTGGCTCGAGGCGCGGCGGGCCGAAAGCGCCATCGAGGCGCCCCAAGCGTAATACCTGACATGGCGAAAACGGACACAGCGCAAGCGCTGCAGGCCCTGCTGGCCGAACGCATCGTCTACCTCGACGGCGCGATGGGCACCATGGTGCAGCGCCACAAACTCGACGAAGCAGCCTACCGCGGGAAACGTTTCGCCGACTGGCCGAGCGACGTCAAAGGCAACAACGACCTCCTTGTCCTGACCCAGCCGGACATCATTCGCGGCATCCACGAGCAATACATCGCGGCCGGCTCGGACCTCATCGAAACCAACACTTTCAACAGCACGACCATCTCCCAAGCCGATTACGGCATGGAAGAACTCGT
>CAYQMP010000337.1:0-2595 GCA_964418615.1 uncultured Chthoniobacter sp.
ACAAAAAGTCCGGGGCCTGAGCTCCGGACTTTTTCTTTTACCGCCAACCGCCCGGGCGGATGCCTACGACGATTACGAAGAAAACCTAGATATCCGGCAAGGTGGATCGCGCCGTCCCGGCGCGATTTTCCATTACGGCAATCGCGATGGGGACATCGCGATCCACCCCCAAAGATGGCCCATCGTCGCATCCTTCTCGCCGCGGCAGGTCGACAGTCGTAAAATCTCCCCCATGATCCCTCCCCAAAAACAAATGACCGGCATGCTCGGCCATCCGGTGGCCGAGAACCCGATCGACCGGATGTTCGATGCGGTCTACGCGCACTACGGTCTGCCGTGGCAATTTTGGAAGAGCGACATCGCCTCCGAAGCCGATCTTGCCCGCGCCGTTGCCGCTCTCGCGCCACTCGGCTACCGCGGGATCGGCATCACGGTGCCTTACAAAGTCGCGGTCATTCCGCTCCTTGACGAAGTGGACGACGATGTCCGCGCCATCGGCGCCGCGAATTATGTAACCATCGAGAACGGACGACTCATCGGCCACAACAACGACGGCAAAGGCGTGGTCAAAGCCATCGAGAAAGTCACGCCCCTGCGCGGGCAACACGTCGTCATGCTGGGCGCCGGCGGGGCCGGACGCGCCATGGCCGTGGAAATCGCCTGGGCCGGCGCGGGCAATATGACCATCGTGACCCGCCGCGAAGAGCAGGGACGCGAAGTGGCCGCACTGGTCGAAAAAGCCAGCGGCATTCCCTGTGCTTGGCAGGCGTGGCAACGCCAAGTGGAATTGCCACCCGAAACCACGCTGCTCATGAACGCCACCCACTTGGGCTGCGCGCCAGAACTGGAACCTGTCCCGGTCAACTGGGACACGGTCGATCCGGCCTGCACCGTGGTCGACGTGATCACCAATCCGCGCATCACGCCCTTCCTCGCCACCGCCCGCGAGCGCGGCTGCCCCGTCGTGGACGGCGTGGAAATGCTCGTGCAGTTGGCCATGCAAATCTTCGAGCGCTGGACCGGCGTCACGCCCGAGGAATCTGTCTTCCAACGTGCCGTGGCCGACGCCCTCGGCGAATAAGGGCCGCCGCGCTTTGACTTCGCCGCCTGAAAACCTAAACTCCGGCTTCTTTTCCCATGGCCTACCTCAACGAGAACTATTCCAAACTCAAAGCCGGCTACCTCTTCCCCGAGATCGCGCGACGGGTCAAAGCTTTCAGCGAAGCGCACCCGGACGCGGCGGCCAAAATCATCCGCTGCGGCATCGGTGATGTTACCGAGCCCCTCCCCGCCGCCTGCCGCGAGGCGCTGCACAAGGCGGTCGATGAAATGGGCCACCGCGACACCTTCCGCGGCTACGGACCCGAGCAGGGCTACGACTTCCTTCGTCACACCATCGCGCAACACGACTTCCGCGACCGCGGACTCGACGTGGCCGACGACGAAATCTTCGTCTCCGACGGTTCGAAATGCGACTGCGGCAACATCCTCGACATCTTCGGCCCCGGCAACCGCGTGGCCATTACCGATCCGGTTTACCCCGTCTACGTCGACACCAATGTCATGGTCGGCAACACCGGCGACGCCGACGAGACCGGCGCCTACGCCGGCGTGGTCTACCTGCCCTGCACCGCGGAGAACGGCTTCGTCCCTGCCATCCCGAAGGAACCGGTCGATCTCATCTACCTTTGCTATCCGAACAACCCGACCGGCGCGGTGGCCACCCGCGAGCAACTTGCCGCGTGGGTCGATTACGCGCGCAAACACAAAGCGATCATCCTCTTCGACGCCGCCTACGAAGCCTACGTGCGCACCCCCGGCATCCCGCATTCCATCTACGAGATCGACGGGGCCCGCGAGTGCGCCATCGAGTTCCGCAGTTTCTCCAAAAACGGCGGCTTCACCGGACTGCGCTGCGCTTTCACCGTCGTTCCGAAGTCGCTCCACGCACAGACCCGCGGCGGCGAGAGCAAGCCGCTCTACCCGCTCTGGCTGCGCAACCACACGACGAAGTTCAACGGCGTTTCCTACCCCGTGCAGCGCGCCGCCGAGGCCATCTACTCGCCGCAAGGTCGCCGCGAAGTCGACGCATTGGTCGACTTCTACATGGAAAACGCCCGCATCCTGCGCGAAGCGGTCGGCGGAGCCGGGCTCCAAGTCTACGGCGGCATCGACGCCCCCTACATCTGGGTGCGCGGCCCCGAGGGCGTGCCGAGTTGGACCATGTTCGACTTCCTCCTGCGCGAGGCCAACATCGTGACCACGCCCGGCAGCGGCTTCGGCGCGGCCGGCGAAGGCTATTTCCGCATTTCGGCCTTCAACAGCCGCGAGCGCGCGCAGGAGGCCGCCAAACGCCTCGCCTCGCTGGACTTCACAAAAGCGGCCTGAGCGGCCTAACCTTCCGCCGATGAAAGCCCTCCTCGTCATCGCCCTCGCCCTCGGCTCCCTCGGCTGCGCCAACCAAGATCCCTACCAGGATCCGACCTACACGCTGCAGCGCAATCTCTACAACCGCAACCAGAAGTGGGACGCCTACCAGAACCGCCAATACCTCCGCCGCCAAGCCGCCGACGAACGTTACCAAGCGTGGTTCAA
>CAYQMP010000338.1:0-2571 GCA_964418615.1 uncultured Chthoniobacter sp.
CTTTCGGACCGCAACGCCAAGGAAAACTTCGAGCACGTCGATGCGGGTGCGATTTTGGCCAAGGTCGCGGCGATGCCGGTCATGACGTGGAATTACAAGACCCAGGACGAGAGCGTGCGGCACATCGGCCCTATGGCGCAGGATTTCAAGGAGGCTTTCGGCATCGGTGAGTCGGCGACCGGGATCACCACGGTCGATGCCGACGGTGTGGCCTTTGCGGCCATCCAGGGTCTGGCGCAGGAACTCGAGGCCAAGAGTGCGCGGTTGGAGCAGCTCGAGGCTGAATTGCGCGCCTTGCGTGAGCAGGTGCAAAACGGTTTGCCGCCCGCGCCGTGAGGTTGGTGCGGGCACCGGTGGTCCTGGCTGGTCTGGTCGCGGTTTCGACGGCCGCGGCGCAGGATCTTTACGTGGGGAGCAATTCGTCCGGGGTGGTGACGAATTTCGGGGCGGCAACCAATGCGTTTGCCTCGACCTACGTGGGCTTTGCGACCAACGCCTCGAACAACATGCTGGAGATCAGCAACGCGGGAACGCTGGTGACAAACAGTGGCACCGTCTTTGCCGGCTACGGGGGTAGCGGCAACCGGTTGTGGGTGACCGGGGGGGCGATCCTCGCTTCGGCCTCGGGGTATGTCGGGCAAGGCGCTTTGTCCTCCAGCAACAGCGTCCTGCTGCACGGGGCGGGCACGGTGTGGTCCAACACAGGGGCTCTCTACGTCGGCTATTCGGGGCAAGACAACGCGCTGACGGTGAGCGGTGGGGCTGTGCTGGTGAACACGACGGGCAATATCGGCTATGCAGGTGGCGCGACAGGGAACGAGGTGCTGGTCGCGGGAGCGGGTTCGCTCTGGAGCATGACGGACCATCTTTACATCGGACGGTCGGGGGGAACCAACAGCCTGACGGTCTCATCCGGCGGTGAGGTCTCCAGTTTTCGCGCTTCCATCGGGTCCGGTTCCGCCGGCAACAGCGTGACCCTCTCGGGAAGCGGGTCGCGGTGGACTGTCGGCAGCGACCTCGGCATCGGGAGGTTTTACGAGGGAAACACGCTCCTTGTTTCGAACGGTGCGGTGCTGCTCACCGGCAGCGCGGTCATCGGCGACCGTTCGGGCGCATACGAAAACCATGCGGTGCTCACGGGGAGTGGTTCCCGGTGGACAAATACCGGTCTCCTCGTCGTGGGGCGTCTAGGGAACAGCAACAGCCTGACGGTGAGCGACGGGGCGGCCTTGGTCACCGGTTCGCTCACCTTGGCCAGCGAGGGGGGATCGGGTATGGCGCTGAATTTCGGGACGTTCGGCGGGGCGGCGTCTTCCGGCACGGTGGAGACGGCGACCATCGCCTTCGGGGCGGGCAGTGGCACGGTGAATTTCAACCAAGCGGACAGCAACAGCCTGGCGGCCGCCATTTCCGGTGGCGGCGAGATCCGGCAATTGGGGTCTGGTATAACAACCTTGACCGGCAGCAACAATTACACCGGAGCGACTACGGTGGCGGCGGGAACGCTGGAACTCGACGGAGAGGGCGGGGCGGCTGGGAATACCGCCTCCGTCTCGGTCGATGCGGGGGCCGTGCTTCTTGTGTCGCGCGCAGAGCAAGTCGCCGATGCGGCCTCCGTCACTCTGTCCGGCGGCACCATCCGGCGCGGGTCGGGAGTCAGCGAAGTTTTCGGCGACTTGGAGCTGGCGGCCTCTTCGTTTCTCGACTTCGGGACAGGGGTCGCAGGGCAGCTGACCTTCGGCAACTACACGCCGAGCAGCCTCCTCACGGTGGAGAATTTTCTCCCCGGCAACGCGCTGGCTTTCGTCGGAGCCGGGGACTTGGGCGCGGCGGTGACGGATACCAACCTCTTCGTCTTTGCGGGTGGTGCCAGCTTTGCCACAGACTTTTCTGGCGGGACCTTCACCATCACGGCGATTCCCGAGCCTTCCGGGGTCGCGGCTTGGGCCATGCTGCTGGCCATGTCGGCGGTCCTGCGGTTGGTGCGCCGGGGCGCGGTCAGCCGGCCGGGGTCAGCGGGAAAAGCTGGCTGAAGCGGGAGGCGATCAACTGCAGGCGGTTTTCGCAATGCAGCTTGCCCAGCAGGGAGCGCACGTGGGCGTGGACCGTGCGCGGGGAGATTCCGAGGATGGTGGCGATTTCGGCATCCTGCTTGCCGGCCTCGACCCAGGCGAGCACCTCGGCTTCGCGGGGGCCGAGGGCGAAAAGCTCGGGGCCCAACCGCCGGACCATGGTGTCGTCGCGATAAGCGGCCCGCAGGACCCGGCAGAGCGCGGCCAGCAGATGGTTGCGCCGGAACAACCCGATGGCCAGGCTCTCGAGGAGAAGCAGGCGGTAACGCTCCTCCTCGCCGAAAGGCATATCGTGCTGGCGCACGGCCTTGAGATGGACATTGATACCGGGGAGCACGCGGAAGCTGACAAAGAGCGTGCGGATCACATCCGACGGACGGTAGACCTCGCGCCACATGCCGGTGTCGCGCCAACCGAGTCGACCCGCCACGTCCTCGGGTTCGAGCGCGCCCGGCAGTTCCCCTTGCACGGCCATGGCAAAGAGAGGGTGCTCGTGCGA
>CAYQMP010000339.1:0-2563 GCA_964418615.1 uncultured Chthoniobacter sp.
GACACGCGGCTCGCGTGTCCGTTGGAAAGAGAGCGGACGAGCGGGCCGCTCGTCCGCCCGCCTTGCCGTAGACGCACAGCCGCAAATCCGCACCCGAAAATCCCTCTTTGCCAGGACGTTCAAGATGGCTTATTTTCCGCGAATGACCCCCCGTCCGGCATCCCGCTCTTTGGTCGCCTACACCAAGGCCACCATCAGCTCGGCAGCAACGCTTTCCGCCGTCGGCACCGCCCAGAGCGCCATCGTTTTTTTCGATGTCGATCCGGCCAAAACCATCGGGGTGGCCGGAGACCCTGCGAACCAAAACCTTGTCTTCAAAGACATCAATCTCGGAGCGGGCACCTACACCTCCTACATCACGCCCTTCAACTTCCTGCCCTTCGGGCCCATGTTCTGGTTCAACATTTCCGGACCGGATGAGTTCACCGCCGTGGGCAACTACATCGGCCTCGGCGCGAACAACGAAAGCAATAACCTCTACAAGTTCGACTACGGCGATCTGGTCTCTTTGTACCCGACCAAAGCCGGAGCCTATGTCCTCAACGAAGGCCAATGGAATGGCGGAGGCTCCGGCTATGTCAGCCTGCTGTTGCAGGACGGATTCGACTCCTACTGGGGATGGGCCGAGCTGCAGTTCGTCGAAGCCGGCGGTGGCACCACGCTTACCGTCACGGGGTTCGCTTTTGAAAATATACCAAACCTGCCCATCCTCGCCGGCGACACCGGCGGCGGACCGGCCCCCGTGCCCGAACCCGGCACCATAGCCGTCGGCGCCGGTCTCTTCGCCCTCGCTGTCGGCGCCCACCTGCGCCGCCGCCGCGAGAAAAAAGCCGCCGCCTCCGACGCCCTGCTCAACCTCGCCGCCGGCGCCCGCGGCGTGGAAAAATTCCGCGCCGACAAAGCGGCCTGAAGTTCCATTCCGCTCGTTCGGGGGTAAGCTCTCGTAGGTCATGAACAGTCATCCCCGCCCTCGCCAAGTCGCCGCTGAACGATCCGCTCGCCTCGGTGCCTACGTGGCTGCCGGCGTGGCGGCCTCGATGGGAACCCCCGACGCCGAAGCTGAACTCATTTATTTCGACGTCAGTCCGGCTCGCGTCATCGGGCCAAACATCGGGGAGAGCATTTCATTCGGAAACATCGATCTGACCGCGCAGTCCTACGTTTTCGGCAGCGTCGGCACGCCATCTTTCCGGCTCCTCTTGGAATGGGATTCGCTGGTGTTTGGGCAAGGTTATTACGGCATCCAATTCGCGATGCGGGCGGATTATGCTTATGACACGGTCGGCGCGCGGTTCGCTTACGGTTCCACTATCGGCTCGACGCTCACCTTCTCCGACTTCGCTACCGGAATCGGGGTCTATGACGGCTGGACTGCCGGCGAGACTGCTTACCTTGGTCTGCGGATGGACCGTGGATTGGACGGCTACAGCTACGGCTGGGCGCGATTGACCTTCGGTCTGGAACTGACCGATCCGGTGACGATCAGCGGCTTTGCTTTTCAAAGTGACCCGAATGTTGCGGTTTTGGCCGGGGACCAGGGCGGCGGACCGACGCCGGTGCCCGAACCCGGCACCATGGCCGTCGGTGCCGGACTTTTCGCCCTCGCTGTCGGCGCACACCTGCGCCGCCGCCGCGAGAAAAAAGCCGCTGCTTCCGACGCCCTGCTCAACCTCGCCGCCGGCGCCCGCGGCGTGGAAAAATTCCGCGCCGACAAGGCGGCTTGAGCTTGCCGCGCAGTTTCCCCAAACACCCGCACCGCAACGTGCGGGTGTTTTGCTTCCGCAGGGTAGGGACGAGCGGCTCGCTCGTCCCCTTGCTTCGATCCCTCCTCCGCCGTCAGCCCTGAGAATGCGCTCCGAGGGGTTGACCCCAATCCCGATCCATGTTGCAATTAACGGACAATGAGCCAAAGCAAGCCCTCTACCCGCCTCCCCGCTTACACCAAAGTAACCGTAAGTTCCCTCGCCGCCGCATCGGCCGTCGGCACAACAGAAGCTGCCATCGTCTTCTTTGACGTCAATCCTGACCAGACCTTCGGCATTGATGGCTCCCTGAACTTCGGGAGCATCAACCTGGGCACCGGAACCTACACGCTGAATGCCACCAGTGGCACGACGTTTGGTCTAAATTTCTCCAGCGCCGATGGTGGTTTGTTCGGTTACCTCAACCCTCTCGGCAACATCGAGTGGGGGTTCACGGGCGCGTATGTCGAGAGGTTGGCCCTTAATGACGGAATCTCTGGTGGCTCGGCGTGGTCTTGGGGCTCGGCTCCGATCGCATATCTCTTCGGTGGCTATGTCGGGTATGATGGAAATTGGGGATTCACTGGCAACGCCGACAGCCAAACGGGCTTCGCCCCACTGCGCATTGACGCCGGCGGCGGAAACTACAACTACGGCTGGGTCGAAGTCACGGCGCAAGTGACCAACCGCTTTAGCAACTATCTGAACGAGGCAACAGTCACCGTCACCGGCTTTGCCTTCGAAGACCAAATCAACACCGCCATCAACGCCGGCGACCAAGGCGGCGGACCGGCCCCCGTCCCCGAACCCGGCACCATGGC
>CAYQMP010000340.1:0-2562 GCA_964418615.1 uncultured Chthoniobacter sp.
CGGCGCGCTGTAGGCGGTGATGATGAGATCATCGAGATTGGCTCGGCGGTTGGAGGTGCCGGTGCCGACTGCAGCGCGGATGCGCACGCGGGCCGGGGCGGAAACGTTTGGAGAGGCGGTGAAGGTCGCAACACTCTCGCCTGGCGTGAAGCGGCCGACTTCCGTCCAGTTCGCGGCTTGGTCGGTGCTGTATTCCACGACCCACTGGATCTGCGCATCGGTGCCGTAGCGAGCGTGGTCGAAACTGATTGTGCCGATGCCGCCGGGCAAATCGGCCAGCATGGTCAGCGCGGACGTGCCGTAGCCACGCAGGCGCACGGAGCGCAGACCATTTTTGAAGTCACTCGTATCGGTTCCGATAAGTGCCTCGGTGAAATCCCAAGCGATCCCCGCGATCGTCACATTGCCGCTGGCGTAGCCTGGTTTGCTCACATCCTCGAATCCGGAGCCGTAGGAGACGGAAACCGGAATGGAGAAGATCACGCTGTCATAGTTGGTGCTGTCCACAGGCGTGAAAACAACATCCTGCGGCGTGACACCGGCCGGGGGAATGGTTGCCGGTGAAACAAAAGCGAAGCTCCCCGGCACCTCGGCCACGCCGCCGCTCAGTGTGGCTTCGCCCAGTGATTGCCAAGGTGCCAGCGTGGAAGCCGTCGGAGGAGTGACAATAACCGGGACCATCTTGGCCACCGCGAAGGTGAGCGCGGCCACCTCTGCCCCTGCGGCATTGACCGCATACGCCGTGGCGTTGAATGTGCCGGCGATCGACGGCGTGCCGCTGATCAATCCGGTTGAGGAATCGATCTGCAGACCGGGCGGAAGTCCATCTACCTCGTAATGCGTGGGGCTCCCGTCGGCGGCAAGCGCATGGGTGTAGGCGTCCCCCACCCTTCCGGGCGGCGGCGCGGCACCGGTCCATTGGGGGAGATCTCCGTCGGCAACGATGCGCCAGTCAAGGCGCAGGTCATCGATAGCCAGACCGTGGTCCGCCCCGCTCTGATCGGCGTCTTGCCAACGGAGCGTGATCCATTCGCCCGGCGCAAGAGTGATCCCGAGGTCCGCTTGCCGCGCGCTGCGATTCGGCGCGGCATTCCCATCCAAAGCGGATGCCGTGCCGCCGGTGATTGGCGAGGCAAAGTCGAGAGCGGCCACGCTGGTCCATCCCGTATTGCTGGTCGGTGCGAGGTCCGTCACCGCACCGCTGCCAATGCGGTAGGAAAATGCGACGGTATGCACATCGGCAGATCCGCTGTTGCGCCATTGCTCTCCGTTGTAGGCCACCTCCGTGAGTGTGACGGAGCGGCCCGAGGTGTTTTGCAGGTTCACGCCGTAGGCGAAGCTTCCGGCAGCGGAGTTTCCGCTGCCGAGCGATCCCAAGCCACGCTCGGTCGATGCCGTGGTGCCATAGCTATAGAGTGCGCCGCCGCCCGACGCGCCGTTGTCGGCAATGATGGTGTTGCCCGTGCCGGTGCGCTGGGCAGACCAACCGGAAATCGTGTTGTTGTCCGTCCAAGCGTTGGTCCCGGCGGACGGCAATGCATCGAAATCTTGCCCGTAGCGACCGGCGCCGGCGATGACCGGCGGCGACACGGATGGGCCGCCGTCCACATCAAGCACGGCCAGCGCGAAAAACGTGCTGGTGTAGCCTTCGGCCCACGCGGCTAAACCGGCCGATCGATCACCGTCGGCAACGCCATCGGCAAGGAAGTTGACCGTGAATTGGACCGAAGTTTGCCCCGCGGGGACGGTGACCACGGACGGCGAGGAGACCTCGGTGCCATCGCCCGTGGCGATGAGGCGGATATCGAGCGGGGCGACAGCCGACGCCGGAATACGCAGCGTTGCGGTGGCCGAAGTTCCTTCGTCATAGGCCGACCGATCCATGACAAGTTGCAACTCGGGTGCGCCGAAAATTTTGGCTACGAATTCGGGGCGATCAACGAACGGGTTGCGGTTTCTTTGGTAGCGGTCATGGATGAGATCGTTGCGCCGGCGCTCCTCCTCGCTCACCGGATCTTCGAGGTGCCACTGCAGGAGGGTTTCCAAACGGCCAAAGACCGCCTGCGAGGCATCCGGCGTATTGTCCAACTCGAGATCGGCCGAGCCCGGGTCGGATCCGTCGTAGCGCACCGCCATGTAGAACATGACGCGCGCCAGATCACCTTTCTCCGAGGGGCGCGGCGTCCAGATTTCGCCTTGGCCCCGGTTCGCATCGTAAAGGCACTCCGGCGCACCGGGCGGAGCAACGGCAGGATCGGTCGGATGGTCGATGTCCGCTTGTCCGTAACTGCGGCTGCCGCGGGTTTGATTGACCCCGGTGAGGCAAGGACGAAGGTTGAAGAGATCCGCGCCGGCGAGGGAATTTTCGCTGCCGATGCCGAAAGCCAGCGGCCAGCAGTGCTCGCGGTTCCAGGTCAGCCCGCCATCGGCAAACTTGGGCTCGCTCGTCCCGCTGTAGATGGCTATGACATTGTTGCTGTTGTTCGGATCCTGGTCCAGGGTGCGCAGGGCCATGAACGAGTCGGCATCGATGGACACGTGGTCGTCGATGATCTCCTGCAG
>CAYQMP010000341.1:0-676 GCA_964418615.1 uncultured Chthoniobacter sp.
CGGGGAATACTTTGCGGTGATCGACGCGGGGCTCTGGAGGCCCACGGGCGACAATCCTTACATCCGCAGGTTGGTCAGCCAGACCATCTGGCCGTTGGGCACCGTCGTGACGGAAGACGTGGGCAAAACGGTGAAGTTCAGCGCGCTCTTCGGATGGCATGGGGGTGAGTCGTCGCGCGCGCGCGACATCGTGGTCGCCAAGCACACCGGATTTTCGCTCGGGAAAAAAGACGTTCAAGGCCTCGACGGAGGCGTTGAATTCCCTTTCGATTCCGTGAACGAGCGGGAGTGGGGCGAAGTGTCCTCGACTTACACCATCAAGCCCGAAGATGTCGGCCAGGAGCTGAGTGCCAAAGTGGCCGTGATGTCGAAGCAGGAGACCGCCGAAGGTCTTCCGGTCATTGCGACGTCCGATTGGAAGATTGAAGTGGCCGAGTGAGCGTGTCGCTCGCGCGGTGATATTTGGCACTAAGCCAAAGGCCCGTCCGGGCCCGGTATTATAATTTTCGCCCATGATCCGTCCCGTATCCCTCAAGTCTCTGCTTCCCGTCGTGACCGCCGGCCTGCTCGCCACCTGCCCGCTTTCCTTGGCCCAGGATCCGATCAATCCGGGGGTGCCGTGGCCGGCGACCGATGCGTTGGGACGGGAGTTGCCGATGACGGCGGAGGTCGGGTT
>CAYQMP010000341.1:686-2549 GCA_964418615.1 uncultured Chthoniobacter sp.
ACGGTGCACTTCAAGGCGGACTCCGGCCCGGTAAAGGACCGCTTCGTCGGCATCTTTTACCTCACGTGGCTCGGCGAACAATTCAGCTACGGTCCCTATGACGTGAGCAAAATCCTCGCCGAGCAGCCCGACATGCGGGAGGTGCCGACTTTCCGGCACACCGGCCCGAAGGAGTGGCACATGGCCTACTGGGGCGAGCCGATCTTCGGCTATTACAACCAAAGAGACCCGTGGGTCATCCGGCGGCAGATGCACATGCTGTCGGATGCCGGTATCGACGTCCTGGTGGTCGACGCGACCAACGGCACCATCTACGAGGATGTGCTCAACGAACTTTTGCCCGTGATGCTGCAGATCCGGCAGGAGGGGGGGCGCACCCCCTTGATTTGTTTCACGGTCAACACGGACATGACCAACATGGCGAACGAGTTGCTGGAGAAGTTCTACCTGCCCGGGAAGTTCGATGAACTCTGGGTTCGTTGGGACGGCAAACCGCTTTTGCTCTGCGACCCGGAGATGGCCATGCCCGCCGTGCGCAAGTATTTCACGCTCCGCACCACCTTCTGGCCGGGCTCGCCACCCTACGAGAACACGAAGAATGCCTGGCACTGGCTCGGGGTCTATCCGCAGGCCTACTCGTTCACCGACGACCCGGAGGTGGCGGAGCAGATCAATGTCTCGCCAGCCCAGAACATGCATTGGCAAACCGGAGCCACCGAACTCTCGTGGACCGGCAAGGCGCGGGGGCGCGGCTTCCACAACGGCAAACAGGACCCGTCGATCGACGCGATCCAGCAGGGACTCAATTTCCAGGAGCAGTGGGATCACGCGCTCAAGGTCGATCCGAAGTTGATCATGATCAGCGCGTGGAACGAATGGATCGCCGGCTTGACCCATTCCATGTCGAGGCCCTGGGTGCAATGCGACGGCTTCAACCAGGAATTCAGCCGCGACATCGAGCCGATGAAGGGCGGCCACGGGGACAACTTCTATTATCAGGCCGTCGCCAACATCCGGCGTTTCAAAGGTGTGCCGGAAGTCCCGAAGGCCTCCGCGGCCAAGACCATCGACATCGCGGGGTCTTTCGACCAGTGGAACGATGTCGGGCCCGAATACCGCGGGCACTTCGGCAACACCATCCCGCGGGACTTCGAATCATTCGGGGCTTCGCCGAAGAGTCGCGTCACCACTCCGCAGCCGGACTTCGAGGGCAACGGCACCACATGGCGGGGGCAGGAGGCCCTGCGCTATACCAACACCACGGGCCGCAACGGCCTGTCGGTCATGAAGGTGGCGCGGGATCAGGATTATTTCTACTTCTACGTCCGCACGGAGAAGCCGATCAGTCCGGCCACCGATCCGAACTGGATGACGCTGCTCATCCGCACCGGAAACCCGACCCACCATGCCTGGAACACCTATGACTACATCGTCAACCGCGTTCCGCCCGGTCCGAACGGAGCGGTTTTGGAGAAAAACAACGGGGGTTGGAACTGGCTGAAAGCGGCGGACGTGAAGTTCAAGGTCGAGGGCAACGAGATGATGATGGCGGTGCCGCGCAAGCAGCTCATGATGACCGGGGACAACGTGCAATTCGACTTCAAGTGGGTCGACAATGTCCCGTTGCCCGACGACCTCACGGTTCTCTACGTCACCGGCGACACCGCGCCCCTCGGACGATTCCGTTTCCGCTACACCACCCAATGATCATGATCGTCGACTATGCCTTGCTGCGGCCCGTGCTGCCGGCCGCGCTCATCGCCGGCTTCCTGGCCACCTCCGGACCGACGGCGGTCGCGGCGGACGAGACCGCGCCGCCGCGCCCCAATGTCATTGTCATCTTCACGGATGACCAAGGCTACG
>CAYQMP010000342.1:0-2541 GCA_964418615.1 uncultured Chthoniobacter sp.
GAACCCATGGATTCTTAAACGGCTCTGACTGCAGTCAGCCCTTCGCGCTTTCCATGGCCGCGGCAACCTTGAGGCGCAACGCATTCAACCGGATGAAGCCGGTCGCGTCGGATTGGTTGTAGGCCTGGGTCGGATCCGCCTCCATGGTCGCGATGTGCGGGTTGTAGAGGCTGACCGGACTGCGCACCCCGGCGGCTATGACATTGCCCTTGTACAACTTGACCCGCACCTCGCCGCTCACGTTCTTCTGCGTCTCCTCGACCAGAGCCTGCAGCGCGTGACGCTCGGGGGCGAACCAGAATCCGTTGTAGACCAGCGTGCTGTATTGCGGGATGAGCGAGTCGCGCAAGTGCATCGCCTCGCGGTCCATGGTCAGCGACTCCATCTGGCGATGGGCGAAATGCAGGATGGCACCGCCCGGCGTTTCGTAGACCCCGCGGCTCTTCATGCCGACAAAGCGGTTCTCCACCATGTCAACGCGACCGATGCCGTGTTTGCCGCCGAGTTTGTTGAGCACCTTCATGACCCAAAACGGACTCAACGAGGCGTCCTGTTTTCCGTCATAGCCCATCTCGGCGAGCATTTCCCACAGTCCGCGGCAGGCGATGCCCGTGCAGTCGCCGCGCTCGAAGCGCAACTCGACCAACTCGGCCTCGTCCGGTGCATCCTCGGGCGAAACGCTCAGACGGAACATGTCCTTGTTCTCCTCGTCGCTCGCATCGAACCAAGGATCCTCCAAAATCCCGCTTTCGTAGCTGATGTGAAGCAGGTTGCGGTCCATCGAGTAGGGCTTCTTCGCCGTGACCGGCACCGGGATGCCGTGCGCTTCGGCGTAGGCGATCATCTCGGCGCGGCCGGGAAATTTTTCGCGGAAACGTTCCTGACGCCACGGGGCAATGACTTCGAGATCCGGCGCCAGTGCTGCGGCGGCCAACTCGAAACGCACCTGATCGTTCCCCTTGCCCGTGGCCCCGTGCGCCACGGCCTGCGCGCCCTCGGCCCGGGCGATCTCGACCATGCGCTTGGCGATGAGCGGGCGGGCAATGCTCGTGCCGAGAAAATACTGGCCCTCGTAAAGCGCCCCGGCCCGGAACATGGGAAAAATGAAGTCCCGCGCGAATTCCTCCTGCAGGTCATCGACGAAGCACTTGGCCGCGCCCGTGTTCAGCGCTTTTTGCTCGAGCCCGTCGAGTTCCTCCTCCTGGCCGATGTTGGCGCAGAAGGCGATAACCTCCGCGTTGTAGGTTTCCTTGAGCCACTGCAGCAGGACCGAGGTGTCCAGGCCGCCCGAATACGCACAAACGATCTTCATCGGGGCGTTTCTAAACCGCCCCGCCCCCGCTGGCAATGCCGCGCGGGACTTGCCGGGAACGCGGGGTGGGGCCAAGATTCCCGCCCTCATGAAAGTATCCAAGCGGGGAGAATACGCCCTCCGCGCGCTCATCGACCTCGGGATCGCCGCCGAACTCGGTCACCCCATGCTCCGCGCGCAGGAAATTGTGGCCCGGGAGAATGTCCCCAAGGGCTTCCTCGACCAGATCCTCATGCAACTGCGCAAGGCCGGCCTCATCGGGACCAAGCGCGGCAAACACGGCGGGTATTTCCTGAGCAAGCCGATGGACAGCATCACGCTCGGACAGATCATCCGCCTCGTCGACGGCCCCCTCGCCCCCATCCGCTGCGTCAGCCAGAGCAAATACGCCAAGTGCTCCTGTCCCGACGAGAACACCTGCGGCCTCCGCATGGTCATGCTCGACGTGCGCAATTCCGTGGCCGACATCCTCGATCGCCACACCCTCGCCGACTCCGTGCGCAAGTCGCTCGACAAAATGCGCGCCTGCGGCGCCAAGATGCCCTACGGCGCGGACGCCTGAAGAGGTCCGCACCTCAAGCCGTCAGCCACTGCCAGAGTTGCTGCACCCCAGCCGCACCGAGGAAAAAAATCAGCCCCACGTAGAGCAGTCCGAGCACGGCAAATCCGTAACCGATGAGCGTGCACACTCCGTCGCGCTCCATGATACCAAGTGCCATGAAGATAACGGCCAGACCCGGAATCGTATTGGTCAGCGGAAACGGCGGCGGGATGGGAAGACTCAGCAAAATGCCGCCGATCATGATCATGAACCCCATCAAATTGATCATCCCCGGCCAGCGCTGGAGGAAATGCATGCGCGGACGCACCAACTTCTCCACCTTGCGATAAAAAGCCGCCGCCGAGCCGACCAATTTCTTGAGCAAGTCATAGGAAATTTCGCGCCGGAGCAAAAAATCCGGCATCCAAAAGCTGTGCCCCAAACCAAGACGCAGTCCGCACAGGGCAATGGCGATGCCGAACGGAATGGATAGCCCCGGAATGGCCACCGGGAAAAGAAATGGAACGCAAAGCAACACGATCAGCGCGGGCAGGCCGCGGAAATGCAAGTGCTCGACGATGGTGCGCAGCGTCATGGGCCGCCCCGGCGCAATCTCCAGAAGACTTTCCAACTCCTCGCTCAGCCTCCGGGCCCGCGGCGGCTGCCCGTCCTTGCTGCTCTGGTCCCC
>CAYQMP010000343.1:0-2527 GCA_964418615.1 uncultured Chthoniobacter sp.
TTTGCCGCGTTTCATCCCTTGGCCGCATTCCTCTTCTACTTTTGCTTCGTTCATTCCGTCCGCCATATCGCCGATCTGGGTGCGGCCCGTTTCCCCGGTGACGGCAGAATTGCCGCCCGCTGGCTCCTGCGCGAAAGTCTCCCCTTCACCGTGGCCACCATTGTCCTCGCCGCGATCATCTGGTTCCTCTTTGCTCGCTCGGCTGCTTACGACCAAACCATGATCCGCACCATTTTCTGGGGACTGAGCGCTCTCACCGTGCCGCACATGATCCTTACCGCGTGGTGGCACAGCCGTGGCGATCCGACGCCCGGTGATCTCTTCGCCCGCCATGTCTGAAGCCGTCCACACCTTCTTTTCGCAGTGGGAGATCTACCGCCTCTGCATCGAGCACAACACCCTCTTCCATCGTGAAGTCGGTGAGATTCTGCGCCGCGAACTGCAGGACCAAACCGAGCCGTTTACCTTCCTTGATCTTGCCTGTGGCGATGCCGACCTCACCGCGGCCGCACTGCGCGGAACCGAAGTCAGCGCTTACACCGGCGTGGACTTCTCCGCACCGGCTTTAGCCCTGGCCGCTAACAAGATCTCCGAACTCGGTTGTCCGCGCTCTCTGCACGAAGCCGACTTCACCGAATTCCTGCGCACGAACGACACGCATTTCGACGTGATCTATCTCGGACTCTCCCTGCATCACCTCGAACGGGAGGCCAAGCGTGAAGCGATGAAGCATCTCCGCCGTGCCACCGCACCGCGCGGCACATTTTACATGTTCGAACCCATTCTGCACGGCGGCGAGGGACGCGAAGGCTACGTGAAGCGCTGGGCCGGCGCCATGGACGGACCCTACGATCCATTTCCCCAAGCCGCGCGCAACGCCTTGCGCGATCACGTAACCGAATCGGAACGCCCCGAGTCCATCGAGGAATACCTCTCCTCCGCCCGCGAGGCCGGATTCACCCACAGCGAAATCCTTTTCACCGATCCCGGCAACTTCTACGCACTCTTCAAATTCCACGCATGAACGAACCCACCCTCCGCGAACTCAAGTCCCGCTCGCAAAAACTCAAGCCGGTCATCCACCTCGGACACGATGGCATCACCGACGCCTTGGTCGCCGCTTTGGATACAGCCCTCTCCGACCACGGCTTGGTGAAGATCCGCTTCACCGACCACAAGTCGGAACGCAAAGCGCTTGCCTCCGAACTCACCACCCGCACCAACTCCCGCCAGATCCTCCTCGTCGGCCACACCGTGACCCTTTACCGGACGCCGCTTGACAGAAATCGCTCGGTATAACATCAGTTATAACATGGCCATCGAAACCAAAGTCCGCCGCATCGGCAACTCCCTCGGCATCATTTTGCCCAAGGAGGCACTGGAGACCCTCAAAGTGCAGGAAGGCGCCAGCCTCTACCTGACTGAGTCGCCCGAAAGCTCGCTTCGCGTCACGGCCAGCCGCCCGGACTTCGAGAAGAAGATGCAGATCCTGGAAAGCCTGATGGATCGCTACCGCAACGCACTGCAAGAACTGGCCAAATGACGGAGCCCGACTGGCTGACCACCGAGGAATGCCTGATCGCGCATGAGATGTTGGTCGTCCGCTTCGGCGGCACCCACGGCCTCCGCGATGCAGGACTCCTCGACTCGGCGTTGAACAAACCGCGCCAGCTCTTTTGCTATGGCTCACCCACCCTTTACGAAATGGCGGCCGCCTACGCCTTCGGCATCGTAAAAAATCATCCTTTCCTCGACGGAAACAAAAGGGCGGGCTTCATCGCGGCTTCATTGTTCCTCGAGTCGAACGGGCTTCGCTTCACGGCCCCCGAAGAAGAAGCCGTCCTCTTCACCCGCGGCCTCGCCGCCGGTGACATCACGCTCGAAGAATACACTCTCTGGCTGCAAAAGTCGTCCCTGTAGCGGCGGCGTCCCCGCCGCCGGTCGTTTTCGATGAACGGCCGTCGCCGGGGACGGCGACGCTACATTCCTGAACCAGAGCAGCACCCACGCTGTGACCGTCTCGCAGACCAGCCACCTCCGCCACCGGCCGCAGACCTTCCACTCAGGTTGGGTCGCTACGGCGACCTATCTCCGGCCTGCGGTCTCCGGTTCATCCCTTCAGACTTTCCGCACATCCTCACGCACTTCCTGCACGTAGTTCACGCCGATCAGCGCGCGGGTGACCGTCGTCTGATCCAAGAGGTGACGCATGTCGACGAATTCGCCTTCTTCCACCACGCGCCGCATCTCGACATCCATATCGCGCGTGCCGCCGGGTGACGGGGCGTTGTGGAAAAAGACGGCGTGGTTGTGCAGCACTTCGTTCTGCGCGCCCTTGTTGGCCGGATTGATGTAGAACATGCGGCGCAGGCGGTCTTGATCGATTTGCGAAAGGTCGGCGGTGAGATCTTCGCCCGCGCCGCAGATGAGCGCGGTAGTGCCTTGATTGCGCGGGGTCTTATCCGACTCGAACCATTCGTCGTAATTCGAGGCGTCGGTGATCATCTTGCCGTTGGCCGGACGGTTG
>CAYQMP010000344.1:0-2508 GCA_964418615.1 uncultured Chthoniobacter sp.
GAATAGTTCGTCGAAGAGGAAGGGGGCGGTCAGGACGGTCGGGCCGGCGTCGTAGAAAAATCCGTCGCGGCGGAAGACGCGGGCGCGTCCGCCGTGGTCGGGTTGGCGTTCGAGCAGGGTGACTTCGTGACCGAGGGCGCGGAGGCGGAGGGCGGCGGCGAGGCCGCCGAAGCCGGAGCCGATGACGAGGGTGCGTTGGTTCACTTCAAAGCTGTAAAGTAAACCTTCGATCGTGAGGTGACGAACGAATTGGGGTGTGGTTCGGATCGTTCGTCGCCGGGGACGGCGACGCTACAGGGGATTCGCGGTGCGTTGGAAGATGGCGGGTTCGCGGATGCCGGCGGCCAGCGCGGCGAGGTGGGGGGCGAAGGGGGCGGGGAGAGTTGCCGACGTGTCGGTGATTTCGTCGCAGAGGCGGTGGAGGTGTTCTTGCGCTGCGGCGACGGCGCCGGAGGCGAAGAGTTGTCCGAGCCAAGCGGCAAGTTGTTCGTCGTCATGACGTGCGGTCTTGTCGCGGAGAAAGGCGGGGAGCGAGGGATCGTCGGACGGGCGGAGGGCCAAATGGAAAAGGACGATGGTGTTGGCTTTGCCTTCGCGCAGGTCGAGACCGGGGCGGGTGCGGCCTTTGAGTCCGAAGGCGTCGGCGAGATCGTCCTGCACTTGGTAGGCGGCGCCGAGGCGGGCGAAGGATTGTCCGGCGGCAGAGGCAAGGTCATCGGGAAGTCCTGCCAAGGCGGCAGCGGAGCGGGCGGCCAAGGCGAAGAGGGCGCCGGTTTTGGCCTCGGCCATTTTTTCGTAGGCGGGCAGCGTCGGTGTGGTCTGGCGGAGATCGATCTCGGCGGCTTGTCCGGCGGTGGCTTCACGCAAGGTTGCGGCGAAGAGCGGACTGGTTTTGGGGAGTCGTGCGGCGAGGGCGAAGGATTGTCCGGTGAGGAAGAGGCCGAGGTTGATCGCTTGTCCGCGTCCGAAGGCGCGCCAGGCGCTGGCTTGTCCGCGACGCATTTCGTCATTGTCCTGCACGTCGTCGAGGACCAGCGAGGCGTTGTGGAGAAGTTCGACTGCGGCGGCGAGAGTGATGCCGTGCTCGGGGGGAAGTTCGAGGCTGGAGGCGAGGTCGAGGCAAAGGCGGGCGCGGACGCGTTTGCCGGGGCGGGCCAGCACGTAGGCGGCGGCTTGTCCGAGGTGGCCGGGAGTGCGGGCGGCGTCGGCGAGGAGTTGTTCGACCAAGGCGAGATTGTCAGCACGCGGGGCGGGGGAGCGGAGGGGGGAAGGCATGGGGAAAGGGAGGAGGGAGGAGACTTGAAACCTGAAGGGGGGAGAAAAAAAGCGGCCGGGGCTCTGGGAGCCCCGGCCGCGGTGAGATGTGCGTTAGCGTTTAGTGCGAGGCCGAGGCATACGACGGATCTTCTTCGGCCGACTTGGCGCGGGCGATGAAGTAGACGTAGAGGCCGAGGCCGCACTTGGCCACGATGTCGGCGATGCTGTAGCCGACTTGCAGGCCGACATTGATCGAGCCGGGTGCGCCGAAGCCGAGCATCGGGAGCATGTAGGCGATCGGGTAGAAGGCCCAGCTGATGAGGATGAGGCCGCGGGCGCCGCTGATCAGACCGCGCGCGGCGGCCGGTTGGCGGTCGAGCGATTTGGAGAGCTCAACCCACAGCACATAGAGGATGTAGAGGAACGGAATCATGCTCAGCACCCACCAGGTCCAGCGTGTTCCGGAGTCGGCGGAAATTTCGCCGGGGTAGCCGAGGCCGATCATGAGGATGGCGGCAATGACCAAGCGCGTGAGCAGCGAGCGGGTCGTGCTTTTCGGCAGGGCCAGCACGGCGACGAGCTCGACGAGGAGCAGCGGCACGGTGAGGAGCCAGTCAACGTAGCGGTAGGCGTCGTTGAACGGTTCGCCCGAGGCGATGTAGCCGGCATCGCCCAGCTCGAATGCACCGTTCCAGCTCATGAAGATGCGGAAGTAGTGGTAGCAGGCGATGAGGGTGACGAGGCCCGAAACGACGAGGGCCGGACGGTATTTGGGCAAGACCGAACTCCGTGACAAAAAGAAGAACACGGTGGCGGCACCCATGGCGGCAACGGTCAAACTCAGCATGTTGTAAACCAAGCTGTATTGACCCGGACTGAGGATCTGGAGGGATTCCATAACGAGCCGCAGTCTGGTGAGGGCTCAGGGGCAGGGCAACAGTTTTTATTTGAAAAATTCGGGGCCCGCTGGCGGCATGGCGGGATGGATGATTTCGATGTGCGCGGGCACGCGCGGTTGATCGGCAACGTGCTGATCGCGCTGGCCGTGATAGCATTCGGCATCGCGCTGGCGGGATTGTTGCCGGCGGACGTTTTTCAACTGCGGCCGCATTTCTTCGGCAACGAAGGCGCGGCTTTGGTCGGGGTGGCTTTTCTCGTCAGCGGGTTGTTGCTGCGGAAGTGAGGGCTGCGCTCCGCTGGGCCAGCGGACCCTGCCGCCAGTGGTGGATTTATTTGCTGCCGGGCTTGACT
>CAYQMP010000345.1:0-2498 GCA_964418615.1 uncultured Chthoniobacter sp.
ATCGCTGCACACCAACTCGCTGGACGAAGCCATCGCACTACCGACCGATTTCTCTGCAGCCATCGCGCGCAACACCCAGATCTTCCTGCAAAAAGAAAGCGGCATCTGCCGCACGGTCGATCCGTGGGGCGGGTCGTATTATGTCGAAAGTCTGACCCGCGACTTGATCGGCCGCGCTTGGGCGCATCTGGTCGAAGTGGAAAAGCTTGGTGGCATGGCCAAGGCGATCAACACCGGCCTGCCGAAAATGCGCATCGAAGAAGCTGCCGCCCGTCGCCAAGCCCGTATTGACTCGGGAAGCGAGGCCATCGTCGGGGTGAATAAATACCAGCTCTCCGAGGAAGCCCCGCTCGACATCCTTGAGGTCGACAATACGGCAGTCCGCGAGGAGCAAGTCGCGCAACTGAACAAGCTCCGGGCCGAACGCGACAATGTGAAAGTCACTGCAGCCCTCGAGGCCCTGACTGCCGCCGCGGAGAGCGGGAAGGGGAATCTGCTCGCCTTGGCCGTCGAGGCGGCCCGCGCTCGCGCCACGCTCGGCGAGATTTCCGACGCCATGGAGAAGGTGTATGGTCGCCACATGGCTGTGGTGCGATCGATTTCCGGGGTTTACGGACGCGAGTTCGGCGAAAACAAGCAGATCGCCGAAGTGCGTCGCATGAGCGCGGACTTCGAGAAGCGGCACGGACGCCGTCCGCGCATGCTCGTGGCCAAGATCGGACAGGACGGCCACGACCGCGGGGCCAAGGTTGTTTCGACGGCCTTCGCCGACCTCGGTTTCGACGTCGACATTGGTCCGCTTTTCCAGACGCCCGAGGAAACGGCGAAGCAAGCGGTGGAAAACGACGTGCATATCGTCGGATTCAGCTCGCTGGCCGCCGGACACAAAACTCTCCTCCCGCAGCTCGTGGCCGAACTGAAAAAACTCGGCCGACCCGACATCCTCGTCGTGGTCGGCGGTGTTATCCCGCATCAGGACTACGAGTTCCTCCAGCAGAATGGCGCCGCCGAAATTTTCGGCCCGGGCACGGTCATTCCTGATGCAGCGAAGCGGTTGATCGCCGACCTCGAAGCCAAGGGGTGATCACCCGGACGCCTAAAGCTTGAGCGGCCGGCCGGATTTACCGCGAAGAACCATGAGCATTTCGGCCACGATGCTCACCGCGATCTCGGCCGGGGAGTCGGAGCCGATGTCCAAACCAATGGGGGCGTAGACGCCCGCGAGTTGCTCGGCGGTGAAGCCGTCGGCTTTGAGCTGATCGTAAACTTGAAGGACTTTGCGGCGGCTGCCGATCATTCCTAGGTATCCCGCGCCACCTTTCCTGAGCGCGGCAGCAAGGGCTTCGCGGTCGATATCGTAATGGCGGCTGACGATGACGATGGCATCGTTTTTGCCCCAGTCGCGCCCGGTGATGTAGGGCGCTGCGGGGTCGGTAAGGCGTTGATGGGCGGCAGCGCACTGGTCGAGGATGTCCGTGCGATCTTCCAGCGCGGTGACGTGGAAACCGCATTCGGCTGCCAGTTTGGCGATGGCTTGGGCGCAGTGTCCGCCGCCGACGATGAGGAGGCGGTGGGCGGGGACTTGGGGTTCGATCAGGACGGTGACTTCACCGCCGCAGATGGCGCCGAAAGAATCCGGTTGGTCTTCGCGCAGGGGCCATGTTTTCAAGAGGGGTTCGTTGCGGTCGAGGCAGGCCAGTGCTTCGGTGATGACCAGCGACTCGAATTTGCCGCCGCCCACGGTGCCGGAAATCGAGCCGTCGGGGTAGACGATCATTTTGGCGCCGGGATGGCGGGGGACGGAGCCTTTGGTTGCCGCGACGGTCGCTAAGACGCAGGGGCGCCCGGTGCGGCGGGCTTCGAGAAGCTCTTCGAGGATATCGCTCATCGTCGGCGGACGAGCCGGCGGCTCGTCCCTACCCGGGTAGGGACACGCGGCCCGCGTGTCCGTGTTCCGTTCACAGTCGGCTGAAACTCTCGTCCAGCACTTCGAGCAGGAAGTCGGCGTCGGCTTGCGTGATGCACATCGGCGGGGCGAAGCGGATGGTTTGTCCGCGAAGTCCGCCTTTGCCGAGGAGGAGTCCCAGGTCGCGTGCGGTCTCCAGCACCTGCGCGCATTCCGCAGTGGCCGGCTCTTTGGTTTCACGATCTTTGACCATCTCGATGCCGAGCATGAGCCCTTTGCCGCGGACATCGCCGATGACTTTGTGCTTTTTCTTCAGCTTGTTCAGTCCGGCGAGGATGTATTCGCCCATCTTGTGCGAGTTCTCCTGCAGCTTTTCCTGTTCGATGACTTCGAGGACGGCTTTGCCCATGGCGCTGACCACGGGGTTGCCGCCGAAGGTGTTGAAGTGGACTTTGCCGACGAGAGCTTGGGCGATTTCCGGTGTGGTGACCACCGCGGCGAGCGGGCAGCCGTTGCCGATGCCTTTGGCCATGGTGACGATGTCGGGAATGACGCCCTGCGTCTCGAAGCCCCAGAAATGCGTGCCGGTGCG
>CAYQMP010000346.1:0-2494 GCA_964418615.1 uncultured Chthoniobacter sp.
GCCCCGCCAGCCAAACTTCCGCCCATTGTCCACGTCATCCAAGACCGCGTCGAAGCTTTGGACGAAACGCGCCTGACCGAGGCGGTCGAGACCGCCCTGCGCCTCGGCAAAGGGCGCATCCAGATCGCCGACGCCGAGGGCCGGGAGAGCCGACCTTATTCCTCCGGATGGCATTGCGCCTGGTGCGATCTCGACATCCGCCCACCCACCCCCGGGCTCTTCAGTTTCAACCATCCCCTCGGAGCCTGCCCCGAATGCCGCGGATTCGGACGCGTCATCGGTCTCGATTGGCGGCGGATCATTCCCGACCGCTCGCGCACCTTGGCCGAGGGCGTCGTCCGTCCGTTCCAAAGCGGCATGTCGCAGGAATGCCAGGCCGACCTCGTCCGCCACGCGCGCAAACGCGACATCGACCTGCATTGCCCGTTTGCCGATTTACCCAAGGCGGACCAGGACTGGGTCATCAACGGCGAACGCCGCCCCGGCGAAGCGCTGCACGAAGTGTGGGACAACGACCGCTGGTATGGCGTGCAGGGATATTTCGACTGGCTCGAGACCAAGACTTACAAAATGCACGTTCGCGTGCTTCTCAGCCGCTACCGCAGCTACAACGAGTGTCCGAAATGCCGCGGCGGACGCTTCCAGCCCGAGACGCTCAACTACCGCCTCGCCGGCGCCGGCGGCGAAGCCCTCACCCTGCCCGAAATCGCCACCCGCCCCATCCATCGGTTGCGCGAATTCCTCGCCGGAATCGAAATCCCCGCCACCGACCACACCACGCACCTCCTCCTCGACCAAGTCACCTCGCGCCTTTCCTACCTCTCCGAAGTCGGACTCGGTTACCTAACCCTAGACCGTCCGACACGCACGCTCTCCGGCGGCGAAGTGCAACGCGTCAATCTCACCACCTGCCTCGGCGCCTCGCTGGTCAACACGCTCTTCGTCATGGACGAACCCAGCGTCGGACTCCACCCGCGCGATCTCGGACAACTCCTCGGCATCATGCGTCGCCTGCGCGACAACGGAAATACCCTCCTTGTCGTCGAACACGAGGAAGCCGTCATCCGCGCCGCCGATTGGCTGACCGACATCGGCCCCGGCCGCGGCGAGACGGGAGGAAAGCTCATGTTCAGCGGACCGTCCGCGCAAATCGCCGACCAGACGGACTCCCTCACCGCCGACTACCTCACCGGCCGCCGCTCCATCCCCGTCCCAGCCAAGCGCCGCAAAGCAAAGAGATTCCTCAAACTGCGCGGCGCCTCGCTGCACAACATCAAGAAACTCGACGCCGACTTTCCTCTCGGCGTTTTCACCTGCGTGACCGGCGTCTCCGGTTCCGGAAAATCCACGCTCGTCCACGGACTCCTCCACCGAAACCTCCTCCGCGAACGCGGCGAGCCCGTCGAGGAGGATGCCGGCACGATCAAACGCCTCACCGGCATCGAGCACGTCGGCGAAGTCGTCATGGTCGACCAATCGCCACCGGGCAAATCCTCGCGCTCCACGCCCGTCGTCTACCTCGGCGCGTGGGACCACATCCGCGACCTCTTTGCCCAGACCCCCGCGGCCAAGGGCGCCGGACTCGGTCCTTCCGCTTTCAGCTTCAATTCCAACGCGGGACGCTGCGAACGCTGCGCCGGCCTCGGCTACGAGCGGATCGAAATGCAATTCCTCAGCGACGTCTCGCTCGTCTGCACCTCCTGTGGCGGCAAGCGCTTCCAGCCCCACGTCCTACGCGTCCAGCTCGACGGGCATTCCGCCCACGACGTGCTCGAGATGACCGTGACACAGGCCATCGCCTTTTTCCGAAAGTTCCCCAAACACCACAAGATTACCACGCCACTGCAGACCCTCGAAGATGTCGGCCTCGGTTACCTGCGGCTCGGACAGCCCACCAGTTTCCTTTCCGGCGGCGAATCGCAGCGATTGAAGCTCGCCGCCCACCTTGCCGATACCGAGGCAGAAGCCTCGCTCCTGCTTTTCGACGAACCCACCACCGGCCTGCACTTCGACGACATTGCCCGGCTTCTCCGCGTCTTCGATCGCCTCGTCGAAGCCGGACACACCATCGTGGTCATCGAGCACAACACGGAAGTGATCAAATGCGCCGACCATGTCATCGACATCGGACCCGAGGCCGGCGAAGAGGGAGGGCAGGTCGTCGCGGCCGGGACTCCCGAGGAAGTGGCGCAAAACAAGGACTCGCGCACCGCCCCGTTCCTCCGCGCCGCCCTCGAGGAGAAAGCACACGAAGCCACCCTACTCGCCGCCGAGCCGGTCGCACCGTTCGTTGCCGCGGACAATCACCGCATCCGCGTCACGGGAGCCCGCGAGCACAACCTGAAAAATATTTCCCTCGAAGTCCCCCGCGACGAATTCGTTGTTGTCACCGGCTTGAGCGGATCAGGCAAATCGTCCCTCGCCTTCGACATCCTCTTTGCCGAGGGCCAGCGCCGCTTCCTCGACTGCATGTCGACCTACGCGCGGCAATTCG
>CAYQMP010000347.1:0-2486 GCA_964418615.1 uncultured Chthoniobacter sp.
GCTGGCCGTTGACTTTGTAGGCGAGCGGTTCGTTGGCCGTGAGATAAAAGTCGCTGGCCCGCGAGTCCTGGCTCAACTCTTTGAAGCGCTGTCCGATGGGGGATTCAGGATCGATGTGGAGGTAATTCATGGTTGGGTGCCTTTGTGGTTCGGTTCATTCGACATCGACCGTGCCGTTCGGTGCCACGGTCAGCGTGCTGGCATACATGCTGCCATAGAAAAACGAAGCGTTGCCCACCGTCACGGCGCTGTTCGCCGCCCAGAGCGACGCATAGACCGTGCCACCACCGGTGATGTCCACGGCGTTGGTCATGACGTTCATGCGCAGGGTGGCAGTCGATCCGAGGACGATGTTGTTCGTGTCGCCGAAGATGACGCCCTTGTTGTCGAAGCCGTCGAGGAAGAAGATTTCCACCGGGCCGAGGACCTCGACCGTTCCTTTGTTCCAAGTGTTTCCGGCGAAGATGTATTGTGTCGTGGTGCCCGGTGTGCCCAGCCGCAGCACGCTGTTCGTCGCGTTCATGGTGATCGTGTTGGAGTAGACACCCGACGTTAGCGAGTTGGTGAAAACACCGGAGATGGTGTTCGTGTAGACCGGCAGTCCTTCCGGGACAACCGGCACGGCGGGTGGCGGCGGCGGATCCGCACGACGGTAAATCTTGCCCTCGATATAGGCGCTTTTGGTCAACTTGATTGTATAATTGGTCGGATTGATCGACCCGTTGAGATCGACGACTTGGCGCGTGTCGAGTTGCGGGTCGGCCAAGTCGCCCGAGGCCGTGAGTTCCTTGCCGCCGATCAAGGATCGCGGAATCAGACCCTGCTCGGCGTAAGCTTGGCCGCGTTGCACGACCGTCTTGGTTTTGTTGCCCGAGCCGGGGATTTCGATGGCCGGCAAACCGGGCACGTAAAGGTTGCCCCGGATGATCTCGCCTCCGGCATTGAAGATGCCCAAATTGGCCGGGGCGGAGACAAAAATCGAACCGCGGAAAGTTCCGTTGACGTCGCCTCCGCTGATGTTGGCCCCGACGAATTCGGAAGGCAGCGTCGTGATGATGTTGTAGTTGCGGACCACGGGCTCCGAGGAGAACCAGGATTCATAGCCCTCGGGGCCGGCTGCCTGCGCGGTGAGGACGTAGCTGGTGGAAGGCAAGCTGCCCCCGGGAATCGCATTGGTTCCGATGTACGCGATGGCACCTGCCGCGGGAAGACCTCCCACCGTGGAGGTCAGCGGCGCGGAGCCGTCCGTGGTGTAATATTTGCGCATACCCGCGGGCACCGAGCCGGTTTCGTTGATCAGCACAAATGGCGGCAGAGAGATGGGATTGGCCGGGATGACATTGAGGGCCAACGGCGTGGGAACCCGCGTGCTCGTTCCCTCCGCCACCGGCGAGGTCGTGAACCAGTCGGGCTTGAGCGAAACGGCCGCCGCCCGGATGGTGATCGCGGTATTCGCGCCCCAAACGCCCAGACCCAGCTCAACCGGCACCGTCGGGAAAGAACCATTGAAAGACGGACCGGGCAACGCCGTGCCGGAGTTCACGGGATCCGTGCCGTCCGTGGTGTAAAGGATCTGGAAGTTGGCGCTGCTCAAATACGGCGCCGGAATGTCATCGACATTGTCGAGGCTGATCGTCGCCGTGATCGGTGCGAGCAACGCTTCGCCCACCATCTGCCCTCCGGCTTGGGCGTAGGTCACATCCGTCGGGGCGGAAACCGTCACACCCAACTCAAAAGGATCAATGTCGTAAATTTCCGAGCAGGCAGAGCTGTTGAAGTAGCGGCTCGGATCGATCGAGACAGCCACGGCCGTCACCACGGATCCCGGATTGACGTTGAAAGGAGATCCCACGGAAAGAATCCACGATCCACTGTCCGGCGATTCGATCGTCCCGATACGGTAATAGGCGATGGAACTGCCGGAAGGGTTCACCGAGTTGTCGATTTGGACCAAAAGGGGAAAATCACCCAGAGTGAGGGTTCCACCCGCGGGAGAAATGTCCGGGCAGACCAACGGAGCGAGCACCGTGTTGGTCGTGCCGAGGGTCGTTCCCCCATCGACGGTGCCCGGCTCGAAGACCGGCGCGTTTACTTGGGTGGGTGTGCCCGGCGAGTAGGACCAGAGCCAACTGGGCGGCCCGGAGGCGACCGGACCCCCGACCGGCGAGGGCAGGCCGCGACTGAAAACAATCCCGTTGGAGGATTTCTCAACGACGAAACGCGGGCGGGGACTGGTGACAAAACGCGCACTCCACTCGAAATCGGTCGCGTTGGTCACAACCCTGGGATCGAGGAACGGCCCCAACGGACCGGTCATCTCCCAAGTCACCCCACCCTGCACCCGCTGTTTGAGAGCTTCTATGACATTGCCCGCGTTGAGCGCACCCTGCGCGCCACCCGCCACGAGGTAGGCGTCGATGGCATTGTTAACGATCACCACGTCCTGCTCGAGTTTGGCTTTTTTCGCGGCGTCAGGACCCTGTTGG
>CAYQMP010000348.1:0-2480 GCA_964418615.1 uncultured Chthoniobacter sp.
TGCGCCTGCGCCAATCGAGTCCCTTTTGCGGGATCCTCACCCCGGCCGAACGCACCGCGATCATCATGGCGCACGCGCATGACGCAGGAAACCAGACTAACTTTGCTCATCCGACTGCCTAAAAAGAGATCAGGCGAAGTTCACGTTGCCTTCCAAACCGGCAGCTCCGGCCTTGCGCAACAATTCGAGCAAGTGTCCGGCTTCGGAGAGCGCCGAGCGCCTGCGGATCAGGATGATCAACCCTGGATGCTCGAGGGCAGACGCCAATTCGAGGAAATCGTTCCGGTTGCAGGAGACCATGATCGCATTCGCCTTCACCGCGTAAGCAAAGACTTCCTCGTCGCTGGAGTCGGGTGCCATGACATCCGCAACCAGCTCCACCTTGTGGCCATGACGCCGTAACAAGTCCGCGATGTGCCGCGGCACGTCGTGGTCGAGGAAGAACGTCACGCCGACGGCTTGTCGGTCTGCGACAAAGCGAGCGCCTCGACCTCGGCCCGATGGTCCTCGTAGTAAGCGAGGCACTCGTAGATCTGGGCCTTGCTCAAATCGGGAAACCGAGCTGCGACTTCGTCGATTCCACACCCTAGCAAAAAGTAGGAAACGACATCGTGGACACCGATGCGCGTTCCCTCCACGCGCGCGTGCCCTCCGCGGGCGCCACCCCCGGACACGATATATCGGTATGCTGTGGCGACCACGGGATCAGTTAAGAACAGGATCCGAGCAAACGCAAGCGAGGGAGCTTAGCTTGGCGGACAGGTCGCCGCGGCGACAAGTTGCGGGTGACGTTCCCGGTAGTCAGACTTTCCTGTTGCCTTCCCAGCGAACGGTCATACCGTGGGTAAGACATGAAGACCGTGACGATAAAAATACCCGACTCGATGGATCAAAAGCTGCGCAAGCGTGCGGCCGCGCAGCGGGAGGGATTTTCCGAAACCGTCCGGCGGGCGCTGGCCAAGGAACTGGACAGCGGCACCGACTTCGCCAGTCTGGCTGCGCCCTACCGGGGAATGTTTCACGGGCCGGAGGACCTTTCCATGAGGGAGGGATATGCCCGTCCGCGCGCTCGTTGACGCCGGGCCGCTCATCGGTTGGCTGAATGCAGCCGACCAATGGCATGCGTGGAGTTGTTCCGTGCTTTCGAAAGTCCGCGGACCTCTCCACACCAGCGAAATCATCCTCGGTGAAGCCTGTTGGAATCTCGGAGGCAACACGCGTCCGGCCCATGCCCTGCTCACGCTCGTGCGCTCGGGCGCCATCCGTCTGCTTCAGCCTTGGCCCGAACACCTCGAGCGCACCCAGACCTTGATGCTGAAGTATGAGGCGATGGACGCTGCCGATGCGTCCCTCGTCGTGCTTTCGGAGATTTATCCCAACGCCAAAGTCATCACGACCGACCGGGCCGATTTCACCCTCTACCGCCGCTTCCGTTCGCAGAAAATTCCCGTTGTCTGCCCGGAATAATCCGACGCGGTCTGAAGCGTCTCGCGACAATGACGCGGCACAGAGTGCCGCGGCTACAGAAAAGCCGAAACTGCTCTGATGTCCCAAGCGGCACAGCGGATCTTCAGCCGCTGTGCCGGGTGCGCACCCACTGGACGAAGGTCATGATGTGCGGGGCGCCGAGCGTGAGGAATGCGCTGGTGGTCAGCGCAGCCGCCCGGAGGGAATGGTCGACAACTCGGCTTTCATCGCATGGAGCGAGCCGAAGATGTCGATGAGGAAGTAGGTCAAACCGATGACCAGACAAACGAGACTGCCGATGAAAAGCGCGGATACGGCAAAGGCAATCCCGACGGACAGCAGGACCGAGGCAAAAAGCACCAGCACAAGCAGGGCAGCAGCGATCAGTGCCAGGGACGTGAAGACGATGGCCGAACGGATCCACACCGCACGGCGGGCGATGATGGCGATCTGCTCTTGCTTTGCCTGCGTGCCCTCGCGGGCCAAAGCCCGCGCACGGTCGATGGCGCGGCCGAGACGGTTGGTCATGCTCAACAGGAGCAGGCCGTAGGCCGAGATGAGGATGACCGGACTGACCGCCAGTTGCAGGGCCTCGAAAACGTCGCGGGCTTCCAAGGATGTCAGCGGACGTAGGGTGCGGCGGCCGCGCGGTAGGCGACGAATTCGTCGAAGGTCACGTTACCGCAACCGGAGGTGTCGGCCGCGTCAAACGGAGCGACGAACTGGTCGCGCACAATTTTGCTCGCCTTGGCGTCGGCCAAAGTGACGCGACCATTGCCGTCGCGGTCGATTTTCCGGTAAGTCGCCGCCGTGCCGCCACCGGAGGTGAACTCCTCGAGGGTCACGTAGCCCTTGTTGCCTTTGTCGTAGTTGGCGAAGGACTCCGTGATCATGAAGTCGATGAATTCGTCGCGTGAAACTTTGCCGTCACCGGAGGCGTCAGCTTGCTTGAAACGTTTCATCAGCGCGGCATTGCCGGACTGGGGTTGGGTGGCGCATCCGGCGAGAACCAA
>CAYQMP010000349.1:0-2474 GCA_964418615.1 uncultured Chthoniobacter sp.
CCGGCGGCATTGGAAGCGGGTGCGGCTTTGCGGGCGGAGGTGGACAAGCTGTGACAGCGACGCTACAGGCGCGTGGTATCCGTGCCGGATACAAGGAGGACGATGTTTTGCATGGCATAGACTTCGAAATGCATGCCGGCGAAGTGCTCGGCGTTGTCGGTCCGAATGGATGCGGCAAGAGCACATTGCTGCGCGCAGTGACCGGACTGCTTCCGCTGCGCGGCGGCGAGGTCACCATCGGCGGCGAACGATTGGAAAATCTTCCGGCGATGGAGCGCGCACGGCGCTGCGCGGTGCAGCCGCAGATCGAGGCGCCACTTTTCGATTACACGGTCGGGCAATTCGTCCTGCTCGGACGGCATCCGCACCGCGGTCCCCTCGCCCCCGCGACGGTCCAAGATCGCGCCGCGACGGAGCGCGCCTTGGCGGAAACCGATCTGACGAACTTCGGCGGGCGAAGCATCCGCGCCTTGAGCACCGGCGAGTGGCAACGCGCCTTGCTGGCGCGCGCGTTGGCCCAAGAGGCGCCGATTCTTCTGCTCGACGAACCGGCGGCGCATCTGGACCCGGGACACCGGTTCGCCGTGCATGTCCTGCTGCAACGCTTGGCCCGCGAACGTCAGCGGGCGGTGCTGTGCGTTTCACACGACCTCAATTTGGCGGCGGAATTCTGCGATCGGCTGATGATTTTGTCGGACGGACGCGTGCGCGCCTTAGGGAAACCGGAGGACGTTCTTACCGCGGAAAATTTGCAGGCTGTTTTCCGCTGTGACGCGCTGCGGGTAACGACCAACCCGTTTACCGGGCGACCTGGAACGGTCTTTGCACGATGAACGCGGCGTTCCGACTCGGTTTGCTGGCCGCGGCCGCCTTGGCGGTTGTCGTCGCGGCGGTCTGCATTGGTCCGACGCAGTTGCTCGACCTGCCGCGTTTGATCGAACTGATGCGGTCCGGTCCGGCTTCGCCGGAGCTGGAACGCGCTTACCTTGTGCTGTGGGAATTGCGTTTGCCGCGCGTGCTCCTTGCCGCGGCGGCGGGCGTCAATCTCGCACTGGGCGGCCTGCTCCTGCAGGCCATCTTCCGCAATCCGCTGGCCGAACCGTATCTCTTGGGGCTCTCCTCGGGCGGAGCGCTGGGTGCCGTGCTCGCTCTGGCCGCCGGTGCCTCGGTGGTGACGTGGCCGGCGCTGGCCGGGAGTCTGCTCGTGGCTGCCGTCGTTCTGGTGCTTTGTCGCAGAAGGATTGCTGCGGACCTTCCGTCCTTGTTGCTTGTCGGCGTGGCGCTCGGCGCGCTGGCCCAAGCCTTTACCACGGCGATCATCCTGCGTTTCGATCCGGGCGCGTTGCGGAGCATTTTGTTTTGGCTGATGGGAAGCTTCGCCGGCCGCGGGTGGGCGGAAGTCTGGATGTTGGCGCCGGCTGCGGTGCTCGGATTTGTTTTGGTCTATATCCTCCATCGCCCGCTCGACCTGATCGCTTTGGGCGGCGAGAGCGCGCACCACCTCGGAGTGAAGGTGCGGCTTTTGCAAACGGGCGGGATCGCGCTGGCTGCCGTAATGGCTGCGCTCACCGTGGCGGCCTGCGGAACAATCGGTTTCGTCGGACTGATGGCGCCGCACATGGCGCGGCGTTTGGCGGGTGCACCTCATGGCGTTTCCGTTCCGGCCACCGCACTTCTCGGCGTGATCTTGACCGTCGGCGCCGACCTTGCGGCGCGCACCATTCTCGTCGGGACCGAGTTGCCCGTCGGCGTGATCACCGGGGCGTTCGGATGTTTGTTTTTCCTCGCGCTGCTGGTGAAGCGGCCTTAGCGGCGGCGGCGGAAGGCAAGAAACGCCGCAGTTCCTGCACCGAAGAAGAGAAGCGCCGTGGTCGAAGGCTCGGGCACAAGCGTGTAGCCGATAGCGGTGTCGATGGCATCTTTGTAGGTTGCGATGTCGGCGAAAAAAGTGGCCTGTCCGAAAGCAGCCTGTGTCTTGGTTGCATCCGTGCCGCTGATTGCGCTGACGATGCCAAGCAACGTCCCGTCGAAAGCGAACAATCCTCCTCCGGAATCGCCCAACACGGCTTGCGCTTCGCTGGTTGTGAGCCAGTCACCCGGGTTGGGTTGCGAGAAGACCGTGTAGATGGTCTCGGTCGAACCCACAGTCTGCGTGCCCGCCACGCGATTAGTCCCCCAGCGGAGAAGCGTGGTGCCGGCCGTGGTGTAACCGGTGCCGTCGGTCACGGGGACGGCGTCGGAGATGAACGCGTTGGTCGTGGCGTCTTGCACGCGATTGCGTCCGAGTCCGGCCATGATGACGTCCGTGCCGATCGACGGGGCGGTGGTGGCGAGGGACACGACGGGGAGTGGCGGCATAGTGCCATCGACATTGCTCAAGGTGAGCAGGGCAATGTCGGAGCCGCTGATGGACTCACGGGTCACGGAATAGGACACGGCGTTGATGAGCATGGTGCTGCTCAGGGTGATGTGCA
>CAYQMP010000350.1:0-2450 GCA_964418615.1 uncultured Chthoniobacter sp.
GCCTTTGACCCTCACGGCGTCCCGACCGACACTCCACTGCGAAATGGCCGACACCCCTACCCCCCTCAACGCCGTCCAACTCCCGGACGGCACCACCATGCAAAACCTCATGGGCCAGTTGAACGGCTCGCCCGGTCCGAAGATCGTCCCCGGACGCACCGTGCCCGTCCCCGATTCGGTCAGCGCCGAATTGCAAAAGGCCATCGCCATGCCTTACCGCAACAGCGAGTGGTTGCTCGATGCGCCGGATGCCGCCGGTTGGCGCACCGCCATCGCCAATTTCGCCGCGGAATCCACCGTCGGCATCGACAAAGTGGTGAACAAACTCGGCGTGAAAGTCGAAGCGACCACCATCGCGGGCGTGTCCGCCTTCATCGTCACCCCGCCGTCCATCCCGGCCAAGAACGCCAACCGCCTCGTCGTGAACACGCATGGCGGCGGTTACATTTTCAACCCCGGCCGCGCATCCCTGCTCGAACCCGCGGTCATCGCCGCGACCTGCGGAGTCAAAGTCATCGAGGTCGATTACCGCATGCCGCCGGACCATCCTTTTCCCGCGGGGTCGGACGATGCCTTGGCCGTCTGGAAAGCCGCGCTGGAAATGGTGCCGCCCGCCAACATCGCCATCACCGGCGGTTCGTCCGGCGGAGGTCTGGCCCTTTCCACTGTCCTGCGTTGCATGCAGGAAGGCGTCACCCCGCCCGCCGCCGTCGCCGTGCAGACCCCGTGGTGCGACCTCGCCGCGGTCGGCGACTCGCTCAAAGTCCACGAGTGGGTCGACAACATCCTGGTCACCTACGACGCCTTGGCCGCACGCGGCGCGAAGCTCTACGCCGCGGGCCAAGACATCGCCAATCCCCTCCTCTCGCCTTTGCGCGGAAACCTCAAAGGCTTCCCGCCGACCATGCTGGTCTCCGGCACGCGCGATCTGATCCTCAGCCAGACCGTGCTTTTCCACTGCAAACTGCGCCAAGCAGGCGTCACCGCCGACCTGCACCTCATGGAGGGCGCCTCGCACTTCACCTACTTCGTCGATCCCTTCGCTCCCGAGTCCCAGCACATCTTCACCGAAATGTCGCTGTTCCTCGACGAGCACCTCGGGAGCTGAGCAGGCGATTAGCTCTTGCCCCTCTGCCTGGACAGGCCAAAGCTAATTTTATGAGCAAGTCTAACTCACTCCTCGCTTGTTTCACGCTGGTCGTTGTCTACAGCGTTTTGGCCACCATCAGTCGGGCGGAAACGATCTACGCGGTCAGTTATTCCACCGGCGAACTCATCAGCTACCAGTCGGAGGATCCTGCCGGCACGAGAAGCACTCTCTTGCCGGGCAGCAGTCTCATCAGCCCCGGCGCCCTCGCGCTGGGTCCCGACGGCAATCTCTACATCGGCGAGAATGGCGACGGATCCACCTTCGCGCCTCGCATCTCGAAATTCGAAATCTCGACACTCACCCTCTCGACTGTCCTGCCCTTCGCGAGCTTCGAAGTGTTCCCGGCCAGCCTCGTTTTCCAAGGCAACGACCTGCTCATCGGACGGAATCCGTTCTTCGGCAACACCGGCCCGATCGTCAAGCTGGCCAACGCGACCGGCGGTCCCCTCGCCCTCAGCGACTACACCTCCGGGGGATTGCTGGCCAGCAGCCCCGGCCTTGCCCTCGCTGCCGACGGCAGCCTTTATGTCAGTGATCAAAACTACGACTTCGGAACCGGCATCGCGTCGGGGCCGGTCAAACGGTTCGACGCCACCGGGGCCTATGTCGGGGAAGTGATTGCCGACGGCGCGAGCGGCCTCGCCGGGCCGACGGGGCTCGTCATCAAGGGAGACACGCTTTTCACCGCGAGCGTCATGACCGGCACCGTCCTGCAGACCGATCTCGACACCGACACCACACAGGCCTTTGCGTCGACCGGCCAACCATTCGACGCAGGCGTGCTCGCCGGACTCTCCGATGGTGGCCTGCTCGCCGGCAGCCCCTCAGGCAACGGCAACATCTACCGCTTCGCCGCCGACGGCACGCTCATCGACACCTACGATTCCGGGCTCGGCCAGATCGGCGGTATCGCCACGGTCCCCGAACCCGGAACCGTTTGGCTCACGGCCTTCGGTTTGTCAGTCGGAGCTTGGTTCCTGCGCCGTCGCCACCGCTGAATCTCTGGCGCATCGCGCCGGTAGGGACGAGCGGCTCGCTCGTCCGCTTTTCTCCCGCGGATGCCGACGTCCCTTTGCTTGCAGACTTTTGCACTACTAGGTGGATCGCGATGTCCCCATCGCGATTTCCTCTCTGAAAAATCGCGCCGGGACGGCGCGATCCACCTTTGCTTTGGCGGAAAGCCATAACTCAAGTTAGTCGGGAGCCCCTGAACCCGCGCGCGGCGGGTGTGGTTGGGGAGTAACTGGGGCGGGCGAAGCCCAGGGGGAACGGGCGTCTCGCCCGTTTGCCGACGGACAAC
>CAYQMP010000351.1:0-2434 GCA_964418615.1 uncultured Chthoniobacter sp.
GAACCACGCGCGGGCGAAGGCGTTGGCGAACTCGTCGGGGTTTTCGTAAAAGCGGCGCGAAATTTTTTCGTAAGCCGGATCGAAACGGAGCGAGAGGTCCGTGGTCAGCATCGTCGGCTTGTGCTTCTTGGTGCGATCGAACGCATCGGGCACGTCTGCCGGGGCGTCCTTGGCCACCCATTGGTGAGCGCCCGCCGGACTCTTGGTCAGCTCCCAATCGTATTTGAAGAGGTTGTCGAAATAGAGGTTGCTCCACTTGGTCGGCTCCTGCGTCCAAGTGACCTCCAGTCCGCTGGTGATGGTGTCGCCGTTGATTCCCGACTTGTAGCTGCAGCGCCAGCCGAGCCCCTGCTCGCCGAGCGGCGCGGCTTCGGGCTCCGGGCCGACATGCTTGGCGTCGCCCGCCCCGTGGCACTTGCCGAAGGTGTGTCCACCGGCGACCAGCGCGACGGTTTCCTCGTCGTTCATCGCCATGCGGGCGAAGGTTTCCCGGATGTCGCGCGCGGCGGCCACCGGATCGGGGTTGCCGTTCGGGCCCTCGGGATTGACATAAATCAGCCCCATTTGCACCGCGGCGAGCGGGTTTTCCAGGTCGCGGTCGCCCGAGTAACGCTCGTCGGCCAGCCACTCCTTCTCGGCGCCCCAATAAACATCTTCCTCGGGTTCCCAGATGTCGGCGCGTCCGCCGGCGAAGCCGAAGGTTTTGAAGCCCATCGACTCGAGAGCCACGTTGCCGGCCAAAATCATGAGGTCGGCCCAGGAAATTTTGCGGCCGTATTTCTGTTTGATCGGCCAGAGCAGACGGCGCGCTTTGTCGAGATTGGTGTTGTCCGGCCAGCTGTTGAGCGGCGCGAAGCGCTGGCTCCCGCGTCCGCCGCCGCCGCGCCCGTCACCGGTGCGGTAGGTGCCGGCGCTGTGCCAGGCCATGCGGATGAAGAGCGGTCCGTAATGACCGAAGTCGGCCGGCCACCACTCCTGCGAGTCGGTCATGAGCACCTCGAGATCCTTCTTCACGGCGGCCAGATCGAGGCTCTGGAATTCCTTGGCGTAGTCGAACTCCTCCCCCATCGGGTCGGTTTTCTCCGACTGTTGGCTGAGGATTTTGAGATTGAGCTGGTTGGGCCACCAATCGCTGTTGGTCGGGCCCATGCCCGCGGCGACGGGGGCTCCGGTCGCTTTGCCGTGGTTGAAGGGACACTTGAGTTCTGCAGTCATGATGATGTTGTGATGTCTGGTTGGTACGCCGTGATTTTTCGTCCGGACGCCGCCCCGGTCAAGATATCAGGCCACCGCGTTGACCGCGCGGGAAAGAAGCACGGTGAGAATCACGATGGAAAGGGCCACCTGCAGCATCATGAGAAATTTGGCCGCGCGGCAAACGGGCACCTCGAGGGTCGGACCGAAGGTCGTCGAGGTGTCGAAGGACAAATACACGTAATCGGACAATTTCGGATCGGTCAGGCGCCCATCGCGTCCGGGAATGAGAAACGCCCCGCCCGGCGTGGCGCGGTCGAGGATCCAGTAACACGCGGCAAAGGTCAGCACGCTCATCGCCCCGATGGCCCCGACATCCCAGAGGCTGGCCAGACCGCTGGCTTTGGCCGTGGCGCTGAAAAGCAGGGCGCCGACATTGACGACCAAATGGAGCAAGGCGAAGCCGAGGTAAGCGGCGAGACCGGGCAGGATCAGCCGCGAATGCGGACGCCACGCCGCCAGCACGATGACGGAAAGGAGAAAAAGGAGGAGAAAGTTGCTCCCGTAGTGGAAGCTCTGCACCACCGCCACGCCCGCGGCGTTCAGCTCACCCGTCGAGCACAGCTTGCTCGTCACCGCGACATCGAGGAGCTGCACGCTGACCATCAAAGCAGCCAGCCGCCAGTGCTCGTGCCTGTCGAGAGGTGCCTTGTCACTCACGTCGTCCGGATACCCGATTTCCTTGCCGTGGGCGAGCGCGGCTTGCCGCGCCGGCCGCACGGCCGGAGACTTCCCCCATGGACGCGGCGATCCGCATCGGCACCTCGGGCTGGTCCTACAGCGACTGGCGCGGAAAATTTTATCCGCGCGGCCTGGCTGCGGGCCGATGGCTGGGGCACTACGCGTCCGTTTTTGACACCGTCGAGTTGAACGCCTCGTTCTACCGCCTTCCCTCGCCGGAGCAATTCGCCAAATGGGCCGCGCAGGTGCCGGACGGGTTCCTCTTCTCCGTCAAGGCCTCGCGGCAGATCACCCATTTGCACCGTCTCAAAGATTGCGGCGGACTGCTCGACCATTTCTTCGCCGCGGCAGACACCCTCGGGGACAAGCTCGGTCCGGTGCTCTACCAATTGCCGCCCAATCTGCACTTCGACCCCGCTTTGCTTGCTGCCTTTGTGGCCTTGCTTCCGGGCGGGCGGACGCACGTCATGGAATTCCGCGACCCCTCGTGGTTCTGCGA
>CAYQMP010000352.1:0-2428 GCA_964418615.1 uncultured Chthoniobacter sp.
CGCGGGGAGGTTGCTGTGCGCGATGGAAAGTTCTGCGGCACGGTCGGACGAGGACAATTCCTCCAGCGTAAGCCTTCGCACTTTTGACCACTCTCACATTCCCGATTGGCCTTGAGCAGATAGGCCTCGATCGGGATGTCCTGTCCTCTTTATGCCGCGCTGCGGAAAATGCCACTCGCAATGGGCCACGTTTTTTCGCTGTCCGCACTGCGAGGCCAAGTTCCCCTGTCCGCTCCAGCTTTTGTTGGTCAGTCTCGCCATCCCGGCAGCCATCGCTGCCGCCATCTATGTGCTTTCTTCTTTCTTCCACAGGGTCGAGTATTGGCAGGCCGTGAACAAAGCAGAGCCCATCGTCGAGAGATCGCTCACCGTGGAGATCGACAAGTCGGGCGTCGAATAGCCCTGCTCACGTTTCGCTAAATCATGAACGCCACCCCGCCGAGCCACGACCCGCGGCTCTGGAATAGCGACCTTGCTCCCGTTCCGCAGGACCGGCGGACGTGGACTACCTGGAACGTCGCCGCGCTCTGGGTTGGCATGGCGGTTTGCATCACGACTTACACGCTGGCCAGCAGCCTGATCGACCAAGGTATGAATTGGTGGCAGGCCACGCTCACGGTGTTTTTGGGCAACATCATTGTGCTCATTCCCATGACGCTCAACGCGCATCCGGGCACGGCCTACGGCATCCCCTTTCCTGTGCTGCTCCGGGCATCGTTCGGCACTTTCGGATCGAATATCCCGGCGCTCATGCGCGGACTTGTCGCCTGTGGATGGTTCGGCATCCAAACGTGGGTCGGTGGCGCGGCCATCTATGCCACCGCGGCGGTCATCTTCGGTTTCGATCCGTCGACGAAGCAAAACCTCCCCGTCCTCGGCATCTCGGCGGGCGAATTCCTCTGCTTTATGATTTTCTGGGCGGTCAACGTCTACTTCATCGTGCGCGGCATGGAGTCGATCAAATGGATGGAAACGCTGAGCGCGCCCTTCCTCCTGCTCGTCGGCTTGGTCCTCGTCTGGTGGGCTTGGCAAGCGGCCGACGGGTTCGGTCCCATTTTCACCCAGCCCGCGACTCTCGACACCGCCGCAAAATTCTGGCCGGTCTTCGGCGCGGGGCTGACCGCCATGGTCGGCTACTGGGCCACCCTCTCGCTCAACATCCCCGACTTCTCGCGCTACGCGCGCTCGCAGCGCGACCAGATTGTCGGCCAAGCCCTCGGACTGCCGGCCACCATGACATTCTACGCGTTCATCGGGATCCTCGTGACCAGCGCGACCATCGTCATTTTCGGTTCCGCCATTTGGGATCCGGTGCAGGTCATCGCCAAATTCGGCAGCCCTTGGGTCTCGGCCATCGCCCTTGTCACCCTCGCCGTGGCCACGCTCTCGACCAACATCGCGGCCAACGTGGTCTCGCCGGCCAACGATTTTTCCAACCTCGCCCCGCAGCGCATCAGCTTCCGGACCGGCGGACTGATCACCGCCTTCCTCGGCATCGTCATGATGCCGTGGAAACTTTACCAGGATCCGAGCGGCTACATTTTTACTTGGCTCATCGGCTACAGCGCGCTGCTCGGACCCATCGCGGGCATCATGATCGCAGATTACTTTGTCTGGCGGCGCAAGAAACTCGACGCGGCGCAGCTTTACGAGCGCCACGGCGTCTACCGCTACACAGGCGGATTCAGCTTGGTTGGTTTCGGCGTGCTCCTTGCCTCGGTCCTGCCGAATCTCCCCGGCTTCCTCGTCACGATCAAAGTTCTGCCAGCCGAACTGTTTCCCGCGTGGCTGGTCGCCGGCTATCACTACGCGTGGTTTGTCGGTTTCGCTTTGGCTTTCCTTCTGTATATTGTCATCCGACCGCTATTCCCCAACAAATGAAAGAACCCGTCCTCCCCCCCTGCGATCACCAACCGCGCCCCTACACCGGGCCGGCGGCCGACGAAGTGCTGGCCCTGCGCAAGCAGTTCATGAACCCCGGCATCTTCCTCTACTACAAAAAGCCCCTCATGGTCGTCGAAGGCCACCGGCAATACGTCTGGGACGAGAAAGGCAAACGCTACCTCGACGGTCTCGGCGGCATCGTCACGATCAGCGTCGGCCACTGCCATCCGCACGTCATCTCGGCCGGCAACAAGCAGAGCGAAATCTACCAGCACTCCACCACGATCTACCTGCACCCGAACGTCGCGCAATATGCCGAGAAGCTCGCCTCCAAAATGCCCGGCGACCTCAAGATGTGCTACTTCGTCAATTCCGGTTCGGAAGCCAACGACCTCGCCATCCTCATGGCCCGCGCTTACACCGGCAACTTCGACATCATCGCCCTGCGCAACGCCTACCACGGCGGCAACCACGCCACCATGGGCGTCACCGCCCACGGCACGTGGAAATACAACATCCCGCAGGCCTTCGGCGTGCACCACGC
>CAYQMP010000353.1:0-2426 GCA_964418615.1 uncultured Chthoniobacter sp.
GCGGCGACGGCGGTGCCGGCCGCGACGAGGAGGGCGAGGGTGGATTTGAGGATATGTTTCATGGTTGTGTTGTTCAGGGTTGTGCGCCGACGGCGCGGAGAAGGATTTGCTCGGTGAGCAGTTCCGGCAGGATGACCGGATCATCGGGGCGTCCGGCCGGATAGAAGAGGTAGAACGGGACGCCGACCCTGTCAAATTGGGCCAGCTTTTTGGTGATCTCGGGATTGCTGTTGGTCCAATCGGCTAGCATGGGAACAATGCCCAATTTTTCGAAGGCGGCGCGGACGGCTTTCGTGTCTATCGCGGTGCGCAGGTTGAACTTGCACGTGATGCACCAGTCGGCGGTGAAGTCGACGAAGACCGGTTTTCCCTCGGCGAGCAGGCGTTGCAGTTCGGCTTCGGAATAGGGGACCCAGGGCATGCCGTCGGCAGGGATTGAGGTGGATTTTACCGGTGTGGTGGCGGCGGCGCGGGCGAAGAGGTTGCCGGTGAAGTAGCCGAGGCCGAGGAGGAGGGAGAGAACAATGCCGAGGGTGGCGAAGGTTTTAGCGCGGGCGGAGGAGAGGGGTCCGAGGAAGGCGCCGTAGAGCCAAGCGGCGAGGGCGAGGCAGAGGTAGGCGGCGGAGGCCCAGATGACGGCTTCGGTGCCGCGTTGTTGTCCAATGACATAGAGCAACCAGAGCAGCGTGGCGGCGAGCGGGAAGCCCATGAATTGCTTGAGGCGTTCCATCCAGGCGCCGGGCTTGGGCAGGAATTTCATCCATCCGGGCTGCGCGGAGAGAAGGAGATAGGGGAAGGCCATGCCGGCCGCGATGGAGGCGAACATGGCGGCGATGACCGCGGAGGTCTGGCTGAAGGCGAAGCCGAGCGCGGTGCCGAGGAAAGGCGCGGTGCACGGGGTGGCCAGCAAAGTGGCGAGGATACCCTGGGCGAAAGAACCGGCCAGCCCGCCATGGCTGCCGGCTTCGGCGATGCCCTGCGCGGCGCGTCCCGGCAGGACGATTTCGAAGACGCCGAAAAGATTGAGGGCGAAGACAAAGACGACGGCGCCTATGACAAAGTTGAACCACGGGTTCTGGAACTGGAAGGCCCAGGTGACTTCGCTGCCGGCGGATTTGAGCGCGATGATGACGGCGGCGAGTCCGAGGAACCAGAGGAAGATGCCGGCAGTGAAAGCGAGGCCGTGTTTGAAAATGCTGGAGCGCGAGTCACCCGCTTGGCGCATGAAGCCGAAAATTTTCAGCGAGATGACCGGCAGAACGCAGGGCATGAGGTTGAGGATGAAGCCGCCGATGAAGCCGAAGAGGAGGTAGGTCCAGAGTCCGCTTTTTTTGGAGGCGGGTTGTTGGTCCGTGGACGCAGCGATGGCGGTGTCGGCTTTGCTTTGGATGATCCATCCGCGCCGTTGTCCGTTTTCGAGGGCGACGATACCGCGCACCGGCGCGGAGTCGGTCACGGGGATGGCGAGGTCGGCGGCGCCGTCGACTAAATCGCGGGCCGCGGTGTGGCCGACAGGATGTTTGTCGTCGGCGAAAGGGTAGAAGTCCGCGCGCTTGGCGCCGGTAGCGCTGCGCAGTCCGAGGTTCCATCCCGTGGGGGTGGGCGTCCATGTGATGTCGAACGGCGGCGGGTCGGACGAAGGGAGGAGCGCGGCGAATTTGGCGAAGAGGTCGGCGTTGGCCGGTTCGGCGGACGAGGCGACGGGCAGCGTGAGTTGGACGTCGGCTTTGCCCGGGATGCAGATCGCTTCGCAGACCAGCCAGGAAGATTTGGCTGGGATGGTGATTTCCTGAGCATCGAGCGCGGCGGGCGGTGTGATGGTGCGGACGAGGAGGACTTCGCCTTTGTAGGCGTAGACTTGGATGTCGCCCGGTTCGATCAGGCGTTTGGGGAGCGGCCAGGCGATGGCGGAGGCGGTGAAGCCTTCGGGGAGTTGCGGGTCGAAGGTGGTGGCGAGGCCGGAGTCGCCGGGGTTTTCCCAGTAGGTGTGCCATCCGGGGGCCATACGGAGGAGGAGTCCGAGGCGGAAGGGTTGGCCGGGAACGATGGCGGTGGTGTCGGCGAGGAGGGAGGCTTGGACCAGTTTTTGGCCTTGGTGGATTTGGGCTGAGGAGGGGGAAGTGAGAGTGAGGAGGGCGAGGGTGAGGAGGAGGAAGCGGAGGCCTGTTGCGGTCCGCGGGCGCAAGGCCCGCGGCGCCGCGGATCGCGTTGCGGAGTGGCTACGCATTTTGAAGGAACGCGGTGAGGGGGCTGGTGGGGATGGCGGTGTCTTCTTCGGCGGGGAGGCCGGCTTCGCGGGCGAGGCGCCCGGATTCGACGGCCATCTTGAACGCGCGGGCCATGGCGACGGGGTCCTCGGCCACGGCGATGGCCGTGTTGATGAGGACGGCGTCGGCGCCGAGTTCGAGGGCTTCCGCGGCGTGACT
>CAYQMP010000354.1:0-2388 GCA_964418615.1 uncultured Chthoniobacter sp.
GGCAATTCGGTCCGCGCCGGGTGATCACGATGTCCGTCGATCGCAACGACCTGAACTTTTATCTCGGGCAGAACTCCGACCGCCTGGTCTTCCGTCTGCGCACCACGGAGACCGGTCCACGCGGCGAGGAGATCGAATTGTGTCCCATCGAAACGGACCGCGCGTGCCACGTGGTGGTGAGTTACGGTCGGGGTGTTCTCACTTGTCATGTCGACGGGAAATTGGTGAAGCAATCGCCGCAGTTCGAAGGTGACCTTTCCGACTGGAATGACGCCGCGCGTCTGCTCTTCGGCGACGAATGGCAAGGGGTGCACCGACAGTGGAGCGGATTGCTCGAGGGTGTGGCTATCTACGATCGCAAAATCACGGACGAAGAGATCGCGAGGAAGCATGAACTTTACGCCGCCAAGATGGCCGCTCGTTCCAAGCCCGAGATCACCGAGGTGGAGGTCGAACTCATCCGCCGGCACGAACCACCCGCCTTGGAAGACATCGCACCCTACCGCCGTGCACTGGTGCTGAATCTTTACCGCGTGATCGGCGAGTCGCCCGTTGCCGACGAGGACGGGCAGGTGCGCGTGGCCGAGTGGATCCTGCTCGACGGCCAAGAACCCGAAATCAACAAGACGCTGGCTCCTGGAGCGCGGCGCAAAATGCGTCTCGAACGCTTCGAGAATCATCCCGAGTTGGAATCCGAACGCATGATCGGCGAACCCTTCGATCTCGATCACGATCTTTATATCGAGGCCTTTCCGGGTTCCTGATCTGATCCGGGTGTTGTGCGGTGATGAGCTGTAGCGGCGCCGGGGATGGCGCCGTCCTGTCATGGTTTTCAGTTCACATATCTTCCTCTTTTATTTCCTTCCGCTGGCTTTGGCAGTGAGTCTGCTCGCGCCACGGCGGATGTGGCTCGGTGTGCTGGCAGTCTTCAGCTACGCGTTTTACGGATGGGCCAACCCGGCTTTCATGCTGCTCATGATGTTTTCCACCGTGGTGGATTACGTCTGCGGTTTGTGGCTGGCGCGGGAAGCGGACCGGCGGAGGTTGCACCACATAACGCATCGCACGGTGCAGGAAAAGGCGGCGGTGTGGTTGTCGGTGGTGACGAACCTCTCGTTACTCGGATTTTTCAAATACTTCAACTTCGCGGCGGAGAATTACCGGGCCTTGACTTCGTCTCTCGGCTGGGCGCAGCCGGACTTCTTTCTCGAAGTCACGCTACCGCTGGGCATCAGTTTCTACACCTTCCAGTCGATGAGTTACACCATCGACATTTACCGCGGGCAGGCGCAGCCGATGAAAAGTTTCGCGGGCTTCGCCGCGTATGTCTCGATGTTCCCGCAGTTGGTGGCGGGACCCATCGTGCGCTTCCAGACGGTGGCGCGGCAGTTGCGGCGACCGGACCGGACGTGGTCCGCCTTCGCGCGCGGTGTGGCGTGCTTCTCGCTCGGCCTCGGCAAAAAGGTGCTCATCGCCAATCCGTGCGGCAAGGTGGCCGACACGCTGTTCGGGGCCTCCGATGCCGGCGTGCTGGAGTCATGGCTCGGTATGTTCGCCTACTCGTTCCAGATCTATTTCGACTTCAGCGGGTACTCCGACATGGCCATCGGGCTCGGGCTCATGCTCGGGTTCCGCTTCCCGATCAACTTCAACTCGCCGTATCAGGCGCACAGCATCACGAATTTCTGGCAACGCTGGCACATCTCGCTGTCAACCTGGCTGCGCGACTATCTTTACATCCCGCTCGGCGGCAACCGGCATGGGGACTTGCGCACCTATGCGAACCTTCTGACCGTCATGTTCCTCGGCGGACTGTGGCACGGGGCCTCGTGGAGTTTTGTTATCTGGGGGAGCATGCATGGCTTGCTGCTGGCCGCCGAGCGGGCGGCACCGGGACGGAGTTTGTGGTCGGCTTTGCCCGGTTTTGTGCAGGTGGCGCTGACCTTCACCGTCATCTCGCTCCTCTGGGTTCTGTTCCGCGCCCCCGATTTGCCGGGTGCGCTCGATTACTATGCACGTCTCTTCGGTTTGGCCGGGGGTGGCGAGTTGGCGGCGCTCGTCGCGGGATTGGTGTGGCAACCGCTTTTCATCGTCACGCTGATAGTGGCCGCGATGTTCGTCTGGTTGGGTCCGACGACCATGACATGGACGCGTCGCCTCACCGCGCCGAAGGCGGCGTGGGCGCTGGGAATTTTCTGGCTCTCCGCCCTGATGCTCGGCGTGCAGAAGTTCAACCCGTTCATCTATTTCATCTTTTGAAGTGAGCCTCGACGCGCCATCACGTTTGCCCGGCACGGCGCCCTATGCACCGGGTTGGGATCGCACGGAAGTCTCCCGGCCCGTGGCCATCACTCTCTCGGTGGTTTTTGCGGCCGGTTTGTTGGCTGT
>CAYQMP010000355.1:0-2379 GCA_964418615.1 uncultured Chthoniobacter sp.
CGGAGGCGGAGTTCGGGGCGGATCAAGTCGATGCGGCGCAATTGTGGGATTTGTTGCTCGCCCGCTGGCCCGGACTGGCGGGGCATCGGGCTGGCACGCGCTTGGCGCGCAACGGAGCGTATGCGGTTGCGGGGGAAATTTTCGGTGCCGACGATGAGGTGGCGTTGATCCCGCCGGTTTCGGGAGGATGAAAATTCGCATCGAACTGACCCGAGGTCCGATCGTCGCACGAGGGACGACAGCCACGGACACATCGACCGGGGCGGTGGTGGAGTTTGCCGGCGTTGTCCGGGGCGAGGAAGACGGGTCCGCCATCGCGGCGCTGGACTACGAAGCCTACGAGCCCATGGCGCGGCGGGAAATGGAGCGGATTGCGGGCGAAGTGTCGGAGAGGTATCCGTGCCACTCCTTGGAAGTGACGCACCGCCTCGGTCGCGTGCCGGCGGGTGAAGCTTCGATACGGGTGCGGATCGAAGCGAAGCACCGCGCCGAAGCGTTCGGGATTCTCGCGGAGTTCATGAATCGGCTGAAGCGCGATGTGCCGATTTGGAAAAAAGTGTCCGAATGAAGACGGTCGATGAAGTCTGGCAGTTGCTGCACAGGGAAGTGACCGCGCGCGAGGCCGTGGAGACCGAGTTGGCCGATGCGTCCGGCTGTGTTTTGCGCGAAGACGTGCGGGCCATGGAGGATCAGCCAGCCTTCGATCGCTCAGCGGTGGATGGCTACGTTGTCCGGGTCGATGATGCGTCGGAGGATTTCGGCGTGGTGGGAGAAATCCGTGCTGGCGACGGGGGACATTATGATTTGCGGGCCGGCCAAGCGCTGCGTATTGCCACGGGCGCAGCCGTTCCGCCCGGCAGTGAAGTGATCATGCTCGAGGACGCTATCCAATCGGGTGGCTCCGTGTGTTTTGCCCGGCGAGGGCGCAATCATGTGCGTAGGCGCGGTGAGGATGCCAAGGCTGGCGATGTGCTCGTCAGAGCCGGGAGTGTCCTCGGGGCGGGAGCCATCGGATTGCTGGCCAGCGTGGGTTGCGTTCGGCCGAAGGTGACGCGCGGTCTCGATGCTCTCCACGTGGCCACCGGCAACGAGCTGGTGGATGCGGATCGCGCGCCTTCGGCCGGCCAAGTGCGGGACAGCAATTCTCCGCTGGTCGCGGCATGGGCGCGCCGCCGCGGACTGTGCCTTGGTCAAAAGCGGGTCGGCGAGGACGCCGCTGCGTTGCGACAGGCCATCGAGGGGCGGCGCGACCTCCTCTTGATCTCGGGCGGGGCGAGTGTGGGCGGACACGATTGCACCGCGGAGGTGCTCGAGGCCGTGGGGTTCGAATTGCTTGTCACCAAGGTTGCCGTGCGCCCGGGCAAACCGCTCATTGTCGCGCGTCGTGGCGACGAATGGGCCTTTGGTCTGCCGGGAAATCCGCTGTCGCACTTTGTCTGCCTGCACGTCTTTGTGGATGCGGCGCTGTCCGCTGTGCGGGGCGGATTCGGCGCGCCGGTCCTGCGGCAGGGGCCGGTGGTGGATGCGGTTGCCGGCAATGCGCGGGAAACATGGTGGCCTGCGGTGGAGGAGAGAGAGGGACTGCGCCCCTTGCCGTGGACGAGTTCGGGCGATCTTACGCCGCTAGCTTCGGCGGACGCGCTGGTGCGCGTCCCCGTCTCCGGGCTCGCCGCGGGTGAAATGGCGGAGTTTATTCGTACGTCATGAAAAAGTTGTCGCACGTCAACAAGCAGGGCGAGGCGCGAATGGTGGACGTGGGAACCAAGCCGGTGGTGGCGCGGGTTGCCACGGCCGAAGCTACCTTGGCTTGTGCGGCAGCGACCGTGCGGTTGCTCAAGGAGAAAGCGCTTCCAAAAGGAGACGTGCTGGCCGTGGCCCGGGTGGCGGGTATTCAAGCCGCCAAGCAGACTGCGGTCCTCATTCCTCTCTGCCACGTCTTGCCGCTGGATGCGGTCGAGGTGGAGTTCGTGGTCCAAGCGCGCGCGGTGCGCGTGGTCTGCACGGTGCGCACCCAGGCCCGGACGGGTGTGGAAATGGAGGCGCTGACCGGGGCGAGCGTCGCGGCTTTGACGCTCTATGACATGTGCAAAGCGGTGGACAAAGGCATGCGCATCGATGGGGTGCGGGTGACCGCAAAGACGAAGGCGGTGTAGCTGGATAGACCGCCCTGAGCTCAGCGGGCCTGTGGCTCGTTGCCTTGAGGGGCGAAGAACGGATTGCCCGTTTTCTCCAGAGCAACCGTAGTGAGGGGGCCGTGGCCGGGGCAGAGGATGGTGTCGTCGCCCAAGCTGAGGATTTCTCGCCTGATGTTGCCGAGGGTCTCGGCGTAGCCGTTGTGGATTCCGCCGACCGATCCGGCGAAGAGTGCATCGCCCACGA
>CAYQMP010000356.1:0-2379 GCA_964418615.1 uncultured Chthoniobacter sp.
ACATTGTCCGCTCCCTGCATGGAGGCGCGTTCGTCGCCTCGCTGGCCGACCGGCCCTATGACGGCAACAGCGTGCCCATCGATCTCCCCCACGGGCGCATCCGCTTTTCCACCGGCCCGGTTCTCCTTGCCCTGCTTGCCGGCTGCCCGATCGTTCCCGTAGGTATCACCCGGCAAAAGGACGGTCTCTACCACATCGAGGCACGAGCCTACATCCAGCCGAAGTGGCTGCCCGAGGGCCGGACAGCGACCCTCGAGCATTACACGCGCGAAGTGGCCGCCTGCCTTGTCCCACTCTTTGTCGCCTACCCCGAGCAATGGTATCATTTCGCTCCGCTGCGCTGCGACTGACATGAATTCACGGAACGCCATCCTTCTCCTCGCCGCGCTCGCGGCCAATTCCTACGGCGCTGAGTTGTCTTCCGCCGAGGCGGCCGCTTTGGAAAAACGCTTCTTCGCCGCGCGGCAAGAAACCCGAACCCTCGAGGCCGATTTTACCCAAATAGTGAGCGCACCGGGCCTGCCCGCACCGGCGGTCAGCCGCGGCCGGCTTTTTTATCGCGCGCCCGACGACTTACGCATCGCTTACACGGAGCCGGCGGGGGAACTGCTGCAACTCGACGCGACGGACTTCACCTCGATACGGAGCGGGCGGGCTCCGTTGGTCCGCCCGGCCGATCACTCCTCGGCCCGTGCCATCGCCGCGTTGCGCGACATTCTCCGCGGACAACGTCCGCCCGGCGAGATGCAGGCCACCGTGACGCGACAAGGACGCGATTACCTTGTGGTCCTTACTCCGCTCGCGCCCGGACGCTTCCAACCCGAGCGAATCGAGAACATCATTGAGGCACGAACCATGAACTTGCGTTCCATGAGCCTCACCCTTCCGCGCGGCACGGTCATGCGATTCGAGTTCACCGGCATCCATCAAAACCGGCCGCTGCCTGACCAAGCCTTCGCTCTGCCATGACCACCCCCCTCACCCCGCACGGACCCGGTTTCCGCTTCATCGACCGCTTCACCCGCGAGAGCGCCGAAGCAGGCACCGGCTGGAAAACCCTCGACCCGTCACTGCCGTTCTTCGCCGATCATTTTCCGGGACAACCCCTCATGCCCGCCGTCCTGCTGGTCGAATGCGCCGCGCAAACCGCCGGCGTTCTTTGGATGCAGGAATCCGCGCACCCCGACACACCGCTCTTCCTCGCGGGCATCGACCAATTCCGCATCACCGGCGCCGTGGCTCCGGGCGACACGCTGGAGACACGCGTCACGCTCGTCAAGGAACTCGGCCCGCTGGCCCAGTTCGAAGCGGAATGCCGCGTGCAAGACCGGACCGTGGCGCGCGGACGGTTCATGATGAGCCGACAACTGGCGTCCGCGTGAAAGCCCGGAAATGCCTCCCCATCGCGCCCGCCGTGCGCTGAAATAGGAACGTGTCGCCCGAACGCCCACACCCGCCCGTCGCCATAACCGGCGTGGGATGCCTCACGGCCTTGGGCGGCGATACCGCGGCGACGTGGGAGGCAATTTGCGCCGGTCGCTCGGCCCGCGGTCCGCTCACCGCCATCGCCGTCGAAGGATGCCGCGTGACCGACGGAGCGCAGGCCGAGTTGCCCTCCTGGCCAGCTTGGCCGGAGAAAAAGCTCCGACGCCTCAGCCGCGCTGCCCGCCTCGCCCTGCCCGCGGTGCGCGAGGCGCTGGCCCAAGCCGGACTGCTCGATGCCGATGACCGCAGCACTTTGCCGCGACTGGAGATGTCGGTCAGCACAACGGCTTGCGGCATGGAAAAGGGTGAAGAATTTCTCCACGCACTGTGGGATGGAAATATTCCCGGCCAAGCCGCCCGCGTCGCCCATTACCAATCGCAAGCGCAGATCGGCGTGATCCACGATACGTTCGGATTCGACGGTCCGGTCATGACCGTGGCCAATGCCTGCGCGGGCGGCGGCAATGCCATCGGGCATGCCGCGGACCTCATCCGCAGCGGCATGGCGGACATCGTCCTGACCGGCGGCTACGAAGCACTGAGCGAACTGGTCTACTCCGGATTCGACGGACTCCAGTCACTCGCTCCTGACGCCTGCCGTCCCTTCGACCGTGGCCGGCGCGGGCTCATGCTCGGCGAGGGCGCCGCTTTCCTCGTCCTAGAGAAAACCGAACGCGCCCGCGCGCGGGGAGCGCGGATTCTCGGGTATGTCGCCGGTTACGGACACACCACCGATGTTCATCATCTCACCCAACCCGCCCCGGATGGCGCGCCGTTGGAACGCGCCATGCGGCGGGCGCTCGAGCAAAGCGGGCTCGACGCGACGCAGGTCGGTTACGTCAATGCCCACGGCACAGCCACGCCGTTCAATGACGGGGCCGAAGCGCAGGCCTT
>CAYQMP010000357.1:0-2371 GCA_964418615.1 uncultured Chthoniobacter sp.
TTTTATTCAGCAAGGAATTTTTCTCCTCGCCGCAGGCCGAGACGGACAAGGCGTGGCGTCATCTCGGGCTCGAACCGGCGCCCCTGCCGCGTGTCCCGCGGGAACGCGACAGCGGGGAGACGGAGCCGGTGCCGTCACAGGCGAGGGACATTCTGCAAACTTTCTATGCCCCGATGAACCGCAGGTTGGGAGAGCTTCTCGGCCGCCCCCTGCCATGGTCCTGAGGCCCGATCCGACACATCCTGCCAGCGAGGTTCTCTACGCGCTGCGGGAGGCGGGCAGCGCGATCCGCCGTCTGCCCGAACGCCTTGCGGCACGGAGCCGCGCCTCGGTCCTGACTGTTTCGGTATCGCGTCAGCCCCGGCCAAGCTACGGACGCACGGCCGGTGCGGCCGCGGGGCGACCGATCGGCGGCGAAGTGAAGCTCGGCCATCTTGCCGCACGTTTCGGCGAGCATGCGGATGATTTCAATCTTCTCTACTTGGTCAGCAGCGCGCTGTCCCCGCAAGTGATCGAGCTGGTCAAAACGGCCAAGGCCCGCGGGGCCAAACTCGTCTGGAACCAGAACGGCATCGCTTATCCTGGTTTCTACGGCGATTTTTACCCTTGGTTCAACCGCACCATGGCCACCCTGCTTCCGTTGGCCGACCACGTGGTCTACCAAAGTCGTTTTTGCCAGGAATCCGCCGACCGTTATCTGGGCCAAGCACGCGCGCCCTCGGAGATCCTTTTCAATCCGGTCGATCTCGAAAAATTCAGCCCGCGTCAGACGCCTCTTCCGGACGAAAGGTGGGAGCTGCTCTGCGCGGGGACGAGTCATTCTTTCTACCGCATCGAAGCCCCGCTGCGGGCGCTGGGTATCCTGCGCCAGCGCGGCAAGCCGGCCAGATTGACCATCGCGGGAGAATTCCGCTGGCCCGGGGGTGCAAAGGAAGTCGCCCGTTGTATCCGCGATCTCGGTCTGCAGGACCATGTCATTTTGCGGCCACCTTTCACCCAGGACGAAGCACCGGGCCTTTACCAAGCGGCGCACTTGCTGGTGCATGGGAAGGATAAAGATCCTTGTCCCACCGTCCCGATCGAAGCCATGGCCTGCGGCTTGCCGGTGGTCGGCTTGGCCAGCGGGGGCATGCCGGAGTTGGTCCCGGCCGCGGCCGGACGTCTTGTGCCGGTCCCGCAGAGTTGGACCGCAGACCAGGCAGCCGACCCCGGTGACTTGGCGCAGGCGATCGAAGCCGTGATGGAGAACCTTCCGGACTTCTCCCGCCACGCGCGGGTCCATGCGGAGAAAAACTTCGATGTGCGGGCGTGGCTCGACCGCCACGCGGCAATCTTCGACGGGGCGCTGGGCGGATGAAACATCCCGAGGTCACTGTTTTGATGCCCGCGTTCAACGCGGGCCGCTTCATTTCTGCCGCTTTGCGCAGCGTCCTTCGGCAGGACTTCGGCGACTTCGAAGTGCTCGTGATCGACGACGGGTCGACCGATGACACGGGGGCGATCGTCGGGGCTGTCGGGGACCCGCGTGTCCGTCTGCTGCGGCACGAGGTCAATCGCGGTCTGGTCGCCACGTTGAATGAAGGTCTGCGCGAAGCCCGGGCCTCGCTGGTGGCTCGGCAGGATGCCGACGACCTGTGCCGGCGCGATCGCCTTGGGCGACAGGTTGATTTTATGCGAACTCATCGCGGTGATCTGGCGGTGGGTTCGGAGGCGGACTTGATCGACGGGAAGGGCCGTTTCCGCGGCGCGCTGCGCCTGCCGCGCACCCGGGAGCAGTTGCGCTGGGATCTTTGCTTCCGCAATCCGGTGCCGCACAGCTCGGTGATGTTGCGCCGCCGTGAAATTCTCGACGAATACGGAGGGTATCCGGAGTCGGCGGCTTCGGAGGATTACGACCTGTGGTCCCGAATCGCCGCCACAGGGCGCTTCGGTCTCATCCCGCGGCGTCTCGTTTCCTACCGCATCCATGCTTCCTCCATCATGATGAGCGGCTCGGATGGCGCGGCTGACATCGCCAAAATCCGGCGGCGGAACATGGAGGCGTTGCTCGGGGAGCTGACGGACGAAACGCAACGCGAGGTGCTGCTCCAAGCCTGGTCGGATCCTGCCCTCCTCGAATGGGCGTCCTACGTGCCGGCATTCGAAAAAGCGGCGGCTTCTTTCGCGCAACAACACGGAAGTCCGGGTGGCATGGCGGGAATAGAATACCAGACCCTGCTGGCCAGGGGCGCACCTTCCGCGGCGCTTTTGTTCGCTGCGTTGCGCCGCTTCGCACCGCAACGTCTGGCGCGTCTGCCTTGGCACCGCATCGTTGCTGCGGAATTTCTGCGCCGATGAAATTTTTCTTCCTCAACAGCCACGCGCACCGCGC
>CAYQMP010000358.1:0-2337 GCA_964418615.1 uncultured Chthoniobacter sp.
GCCCCCCGCTTCTCGGCTGTCTCTTGGCCGTCCATGGCCTCCTTCCCGCCTCACAGCTTCCGGCTGCGATCATCTTCAAGGCGAACAACACCGAAGCCCTGGATTTGGCTTCCAGCTGGGATGGCGGGGTTGTCCCGGGCAGCGGCGATCTCGCGGCATTCGGCTCGGCCAACACAGCCGACAGCACACCCGTCACCATCGGCAACGGCGTCGATTTCCTCGGCATCATTTTGAGCAACAGTCTCGGGGCCAATCTGACCATCAATGCCGGGTCCGCGGGCGCGTTGAGCCTCGGGGCCGGTGGCATCGACTTCAGCGCCATGACCCAGTGGCGCAACCTCACCATCAACAGCACGGTAGCGCTGTCGGCTGACCAAACGTGGCTGCTCGGCACCAATGGCTCGACCAATCCGAATCTGCTCAATGTCAGCGGCGTCATCTCCGGCCCGCACACACTGACCATCGACGGCATCGCCGGAAACGACGGCGAACACGTCTACCTGCAGGCCAACAACACCTTCAGCGGCGGGTTCATCCTCGGTCCCCTCGGAGCCGTGCGCGTCTCGGCCTCCAACGCAACGGTTTCAGCCGGCGCGGTCACAGCCGGTTCGCTGGGTGCCGGCCCCATGACGATCAATGGCGGAATCATCTTCGGAAACAGCGGCCTTGTCGGCGCGGTCACCACAACGATCAACGCCGACTTCGCCGTGAACCGCGGACCAGCCGGCGGCGCCAACGGACGGCTCCGATTGTTCGGCGGGTTTGACATGGCAGGTGCAGAACGGACCGTATCCCTCGGACGCCACACCGACAATGCGGCCGCGGTCCTCGCCAGCGGCAACGAAAGCCTCAAGTTCGAAACCGCGGCCGACGGTCCCGCCACCACCTTCACCAACGGCACCCTTCGCTTCGTCCGCGATGCCACCGGCGGCGCGGGCGACTATGCCGGCGTGCGCTTCGAATCAGGCACCGGGGTTTTCAACGGTAATGCGGGCTTGGTCATCGGCACCAATGTCATCACCGTGCTCCCCTCGGGCTTCGTTTTCGGAACGTTCGGAGAGCGTCCCGACGTCGAAGTGGAAGCCGGCGGTTATCTCAATCTTTCCGATCAAGCCAACGCCCGCGATGCCACGATCGAAGGACTCTCGGGCGAAGGAACAGTCACCAGCTTGGCGTCCGCCACAGACACCGCCACGTTGACCATCCAACCGCGCGCCGAGCATGTTTTCAGCGGGCGACTTGTCGACGGCTCTTCGCTGACCGATCTCGTGCCGGCTGCCGCCGCGCCCGTGGCCCTGACGATCAACGGTGGCGGATCGCAAACCCTCACCGGCGACAACAGCTACTCGGGTCCGACGACAATCACCAGCGGCACACTGGTTCTGGCGGCGACGATCGGTGCCGCCGCGGGAAATTCGTCCGCCGTCACAGTGGCCGCCAACGGCGTCCTCCGACTGACCCGTTCGGAGCAGATTGCCGACACGGCCCCGCTGACGCTCGATGGCGGTGCACTGCTCATGAGCGAAAACGTCAACGAGACCTTGGGCGCACTGACCGTCACCGCTCCTTCCACCATTACCATGGAAACCGGCTCCGCCAGCACCCTCACTCTCGGCAGCTACGATCCGACGCAACTGCTCACCATCCGCAATCTCGGCGGCGAAAACAAAGTCACCTTCAAGTCCGACTTGAGCACCGCCGTGACCAATCCTGCTCTCTTCGCTTTTCCCGACGGCTATACCGCTTCTTGGGACACGGCAACCGGCACCTTCACCATTGAAGAAGCGGCACCGAATCTCACAGTCGGCACAAATGTCACCGGCGCGACGCCGCAGATCCTCGGCTACAACATGGGAACCTTCTGGGAAGGCAGCAACACGCCGGATTGGTGGCGATACTCGGGCGTCAACGCCGCCCGCATGTTCCTTCATCCGAATAATTTCCCGCTGCAGGGCAGCGATGGCGTGACAACCTCCGCGCAATTCCTTGCCGAGAAGGCCGCACTGCAGACCGATCCGCTCGCTTCGACCAAAATCGACTGGGCGACCTTTGCCGACCGCTTCGCCAACCGCAATGTGCAATCCGGAGGCATCTCCCAGCGCTATAAAGTCGACCATACCGTTGGCACTTTGCGCGACATGGGCGTGGGCATGCTCATGCAGGTCTCCGCTAGCGAGAGCTTTTTTCCCATCGCTGATGCGAATGACTGGGGCGGCAAATGGCAGCTCTGGAAGCATTACTACGCCATGGCCTTCCACCTCGCGCGTTACTTCGACGTTCACCGCTACCAGATGTTCAACGAGCCGGACCACCCGAACGCCAACGGCCTGCTGCCCG
>CAYQMP010000359.1:0-2336 GCA_964418615.1 uncultured Chthoniobacter sp.
CTCCGCCTGACCGGAATAAATTTCGCCTTCGGCCCCGGACAATTCGTCTCGGCCTCCGACCGCGCCATTGCCTTGACCGGCTTCGCCTTTTTCCTCGGATCCCTCGTGCTGGTCTATTTCCTCGGACGCCGCCTCTTTGACGCGCGTCTCGCCCTGCTCGGCACCGGCCTCATCGCGGTGATGGATTTGTTCTGGCGCTTCAGCACCTCCGGCCTTCCGCAAATGGCCATGCTTTTCTTCTTCAACGGCGCCCTGCTTTCCCTGCTCGCCGCGATGGACGCGCAGGACGCCGGACGGCGCGGGCGCGCGCAGGCTTGGACTTTTTTCGCCGCGGCCCTCCTTGCGCTCACGGCGCTCGGGCACGGCATCGGCCTCTGGATCTTCGCCGGCTTTTGGCTCTTCGCCAGCGTGGTCATCCGTCCGCATTGGCCGGTTGCCTTGGCCACGCCGGTTATCTTCGCGGTGCCGCTCCTGCCTTGGGCGTGGCTCAACTGGCGCGCGGTGCGCCAACCGCTCGGGTTGCCGTTTTTCGAGCTTTACCGCACGGAAGGCACCGACCCGCTCGCCTGGTTGGCCGACTTCGAGCCGCTCCTGCGCCTGCGGCAGAGCGGTCTTCCCTCCATCGTCGCGGAGAACATCTCGTCGCAACTGCAGAACTTCCTCGCTTACTTCGGCGGCAATTTTGTCGCCGCGGCGTTTTTCCTCGCCCTGTTTCTCCATACCTTCCGACGTTGGGAACCGGCCCAATTCCGGTGGGCCGTCCTGCTCATGTGGCTCGGGGCCGTGGTCGGCATGTGCCTCTTCGGCACCGGGGCGGCCGTCTCGGTCAACCAGCTGCACGTGCTTTTCCTCCCCGTTATGACATTCTACGGGCTCGCCTTCTTGCTTGTCCTCTGGAGCCGCCTCGAGCTCGGCCAGCCTTTGCTCCGCGCCGCCTTCCTCGTTTTTCTCTACGCCGTGCTCTCCGTGCCGCTGCTCGGCTCTTTGCTGGCCAACAATCCCCGGGTCAATTGGCCGCCCTACATCCCGCCGGTCATCTCGCGTTTTTCCGTCTGGCTGCAACCGGACGAAGCCATGGCTTCGGACATGCCGTGGGCTTCGGCTTGGTATGGAAACCGCATGTCCCTGCTCCTGCCGGAAAGCATCGAGCAATTCGAGCTGATCAGCAGCGAGGGACTTCTCGGGCGGCCCTTGGTCGGCCTCTACCTCTCGCCGGTGAGCCGCGAGGGGCGGGCTTATGCGGACATCGTCAACGGCCGCTACCGCGAGTGGGCACGTTTCGTCCTGACCGAGGTGCGGCCCGAGGACCTGCGCGGCTGGATGCTCACCTCGGCGGTCAACCTCCCGCTCGACGGCGGCGCCATCTTCTTCGCCGACCGGCCGCGCTGGCGATGAAACTCCCTTCGCCATCGACGGCACCGGCCGCCACGGATAAAAACAACCCTTCCCTGCCATGATCCACGACGAGTCGGCCAAAGTTCAGGAAGTCGTCCATGCCCTCGAGGAAGGCGCCCTCAAGAAGACCGTGCTCATCGCCGTCTTCCTCGCCGCGGTGGCCGGACTCGCCACGCTCTATCTGGTCTTCAATTTCCGCGGGCTGGACAGCGAGACGGCCATGGACCAGGCGCAGGTCGGGCGCCAAATCGCGGCCGGCGCGGGATATTCCACGCTCTACATCCGCCCGCTGGCCATGTGGCAATTCCTCGGCCACGAGGAAAAACTTCCGTCCGGCTACTTCCCCGACACCTACAATTTCCCCCTCAACCCTCTGGTCAACGCGGTCATCCTCCGCCCGATCAAACGCTGGTGGCCCATGGAGCCGACGGACCTCATCTATGTCGGCGACCGCGCCATCGCCGCCGCCGGGGTGGCCTTTTTCCTCGCCTCGGTCTTTGTCTTCTTCTTCCTCGTGCGCTCGCTCTTCGACCGGAAGATCGCCTGGCTGACCGCCGGGCTGGTCTTGGTCAGCGACATGATGTGGCGTTTTTCCGTCTCCGGTCTGCCGCAGATGCTCATGCTTTTTCTTTTCAGCGTCGCGCTGCTTCTCTTCCACCACGCGCTGCACGCCCGCGAGGAGCAGCGCACCGGACGCATGCTCCTGCTCCTCTCCGGAACGTCCCTGCTCCTCGGCTTGATGACCCTCGGCCAGCCGGTGGCGGCGTGGATCTTCCTCGGATTCCTCGGTTTTGTCTTCCTGTGGTTCAAGCCGCGCGCGGTGAGCGGGTTGCTTGTTTTCTTTCTCTATCTCGGCGTGGTCGCACCTTGGCTGGTCCGCAACTACCTGGTCTGCGGCAACCCGCTCGGGCTGGGTATTTTCGCCATCCTCGACGGCACGG
>CAYQMP010000360.1:0-1702 GCA_964418615.1 uncultured Chthoniobacter sp.
GTCCGGCAGGAAGTCGAGTTCCACGTCTGCAAGCATCCCTTGCGCAGCATCGCCGCGGTATTCGCCGCCGGCTTCGCTCTCGGCACCATCGTGCTGGCGCGATACCAGTGCCGCGGCAGCACCTCGGCAACCTGAGAGGCAATGAGGCTGCGATCGGAAACGCACCCGCGGCGTGCCCGCTGATGCCATAGCGGTTAAAGATTCTCTGCGGCCACGGCACTCTGTGCCCTGAGTCCGTTGACCTAACGCGCCACGGAGTGGCGCGGCTACACCAAGCGACCACGAAAATCCTCTAAAACTCCGCCCCGAAGATGGTGCGCAGCTGGAAGTCAGGCTGACCCGATACGCCGGTCGCCTGGACCATTCCGGTGAAAGTGGCGAAATAGCGGCCGTATTCGAGCGCGACGTTGGGGCCGGCATAAACGACGCTCTGCGTGGGCACCGACCAATTCTCTTTCAGGTAAAACTTTTGTTGGAATTCGCCGCCAACCTTTATGTTGTCGGAAAACTTCCAACTTGCGCCCGCGCTTTGCTCCAGCTTGCCGTAATTCTCATCGAGGCTCCCGAGGTTTGCGCCCTCCCATTCCGCTTCGAGCGTCGCGTTGTAAGCGAGCACAAGCGGACCGATGTTCCTTTGCAGGATTCCCTTTGTCTCCAGCTTGAACTGCTGGTCGCCGAGTTTCACCTCGCCGTAGAGTGCGGATCCGAGGAAGGCCTTCTTCGGATCGGTGAGCTGGTAGATCGCCTCAAGCGCCGTATTTTGGTAGCGCGCCGCGTTATCCGCGATTTGCCAGTCCGCAGCGTAAAGCGCCAACTGGAAACGGTCGGTCACGCCGTATTCGATCTCATGGCGAAAATCGAAGCCGTTCTTGTCGTTCGGCCCCGACTTCCACGTAACCCAATTCTCCACCTCGATCTCACCCTTTTCCGCCACTTTGGCCTCGTAGACATAGGTGAACCGGCGCCCAGCCTCCGACACCTCGCAAAATGCTGTTAAAAAGGCGGTTGCAACAAGCGCGGTGAGCTTTGAAGAGATGTGCACAGTATTGCGATTGAGACGCAATCGCAACAAGTCGTCCCCGCACAGTCAAGGCCATTTCCCTCCCCGAGATCCGCGCCCCGTCGCTCCGCAGTTCCTTTACCTACGCTTCTTCTTCGCTGCTGCCGGCACCGGCCAGACCGCGACATCGCCGCGAGACGCCTGCAACACATTGCCCGCGGGAGAGAGTCCCTTGGCGAAATCGAAGGGCACCTCCGCATAGCTCGCATCATCGCCCAACGCGATGAACCCGACTTCACGCGAGGGGAGACCGGCCGCTTCGACCAGCAGGTCAACGATATCACGGGGGTTCCTCACCGCATCGCGGCCGAGTGCCACGCGCAGCCAAGCTTTGCCCGGCTTGGCCTTGCGCGGGGGTTCATCCGGCTCGGAGCCGTGATGCTCCGCTGTCTCTTTCCGCGGGGTTGCGGGTTTTGCTTCCTTGGGCGGATGTGCCGCCGGTGCCGCAGTGTCTCCGCCGTTGAGAATGTGCAGCAGCGCGGCGGCCACCTCGGTCGAATCCGCACCCTCTTCGAGCAGGCGGTCGACATGGACCATCTGGACCACGGCGCTGCCTGATTCGATGGTCTGGCGCACGCGCTCGAGCAGGGCGTCGGTGCGCTTCTCGCCGATTTGACCGGCCGTCGGCACCTTGCCGCGCCT